>NZ_JBXASF010000008.1:0-236980 GCF_058809015.1 Caulobacter sp. GW821-FHT11A05
TTCTGCGGCGAGCGCCTCGCCATCCGACCCCTCAACACCGACGGCCTCTACGGCGTCTTCTTCGCTAGCCACCGGGTTGCAAGCATCGACTTGACCCGCTCGCAAAGTGTCAGCCATGTCCCCGAACAGGTGTCCGCTATGTCCCCGGGCTGAACAACAAGCCCTAGGATGACGGACGCGCGGTCGGCGTGGAACCAGCCCCCATCCCAAAAAAGGGCTGGCGTTCCCCGGCGTTATTGGGCCCAACCTCCCGCCAAAGCATCAGGGAGGTCCGGCATGGACTACAAGAAGATCAAGGTCGAGGTCGTCGACGGCGTGGCCGTGGTGACGATGGCCGATCCGGCGACCATGAACGCCGCCGGTATCGACCTGGCCAGCGAACTCAATCACGCCTTCAGCAGCATCGCCGCCGGCCAGGTGAAGGCCCGCGCCATCGTGCTGACCGGCGAGGGCCGCGGCTTCTGCTCGGGCGCCAACCTGTCGGGCGGTGGCGCGGCCGGCCGCGAGCTGGACGTCGACGGCAAGCCGGACGCCGGCCGGGGGCTGGAGACGGTCTACAATCCCCTCGTCGATGTGATCAGGAACCTCCCCGTGCCGCTGGTCACCGCCGTCAACGGCGCGGCGGCCGGCATCGGCTGCTCTTTCGGCCTGCTGGGCGACTACATCCTGGTCGGCGAGAGCGGCTACTTCCTGCAGGCCTTCCGCCGCATCGGCCTGGTGCCGGACGGCGGCTCCACCTATCTGCTGCCGCGCATGATCGGCCGGGCCCGGGCCATGGAAATGGCCCTGATGGGCGACAAGATCGGGGCCGCCAAGGCGCTGGAGTGGGGCCTGTGCAACCGCGTCGTGCCGGACGCAGACCTGCTGGGCGCGGCCATCGCGGTGGCCAAGGAGCTCGCCAATGGCCCCGCCTCGCTGGGCCAGATCCGCCAGCTGATCTGGGACAGCCAGGACAACAGCTGGTCCGAACAGCTGGCGGCCGAACGTCAGGCCCAGAAGATCGCCGGCAAGACGGACGATTTCGTCGAGGGCGTCAGCGCCTTCCTGCAGAAGCGGCCGGCGGCGTTCAAAGGCGCCTAAAGTTGCTCCCCCTTCGGGGGAGCTGGCAGCCGCGAAGCGGGTGACTGAGGGGGTCCCCACCGTCGGGAGCGGACCCCCTCCACCACCGCCTTCGGCGGCGGTCGTTCGGCGCATGCGCCTCACCCCCCGATGGGGGAGGAACTAGCCATCCCAAGGCCCGGGTCCGATATCGGCCCGGGCCTTTTTGCCCTTTTTCGGCGCCTTGCTCCGCAGCACCGCCTCCAGCGCCAGCCGCGCCCAACGTGAGGCCTCGACCGGATCGTCCTGCGCCTCTTCCGGCAGGCTGAAGTACGGCAGGCTGGCCTGGCGGTCGCGTTTGCGCTGGTGATAGACGAAGGGCTGCGAACCGGCGGCGACGAAGGTCTCGCGGGTCTGGTCGTCGACCTTCAGATAGACGGTCTCGCCGAACACCAGGGCGAACATCATCCCGTCCAGCCAGACGCCCTTGCCGCCGAACATCCGCTTCACGACGACCTCGCCGAGCGGTTCGAACAGGTCTTCAAGGTGGTCGGCCATCGACAATTCCAAAATGTGAGTGATTGATCACTTGCGATCTCCTTCGAAATGTGAGCATCTGTTCACATCGGAGAGGGAAATCATGTCCGCCAAGCCTCGCATCGAACGCGCCGCCCTTGAAGTCTTTGTTCGCGAAGGCGTCGACGGAGCCACCACCCGCGCCATCGCCATGGAGGCCGGGGTCTCCGAAGGCGCCCTCTACCGCCATTATCGCAGCAAGGACGAACTGGCCGTCAGCCTGTTCATGACCGTCCATCGCCGCCTCTCCTCGCTGATCGAAGAAAGCGCCATGCGGGCCGGCGGCATCCGCGAGAAGGCCGCCGCCATCGTCCGCGCCTACTGCGAAGTGGCCGACGAGGACTGGCTGACCTTCGCCTTCCACCTGACCCAGCTGCACCGCTTCATCCCCCTCTACCAGGAGGACGGCCGCGACCCGGTGACCATCACCGAGACCATCATCAAACAGGCGATGATCAACTCCGAACTGCCGCCGGCCGACCCCCGGCTGCTGGCCGCCATGGCCATCGGGGTGATCACCCAGACCGCCCAGAACAAGGCCTACGGCCGCCTCGGCGACGACAGCCTGTCGGCCCACGCCCCGATGATGACCGCCGCCGTCCAGGCTGTGTTGTTCGCCCGCTAACGCTTTTAGGGAATCATCGCGTCCATGCGCTCGATCCTTTTCGCCTGCTACTACTGGGCCGCCACGGTGTTCTACGCCCTGAGCGCCGTCCTGCTGTCGATCCTGCCCGGCCGCCGGCCGACGGCGGGCGCGATCAAGCTCTACACCCACCGGATGATGTGGGGCATGCGGGCCATCGCCGGCATCGACGTCACCGTGAAGGGCAAGGAGCGGCTGCCCGAGGGCGCCTTCATCGCCGCCGCCAAGCACCACAGCTGGGGCGACGGCTTCGTGCTCTATTCGTCGGTGCCGAACCTGACCTTCGTGACCGGCGACCATATGGAGAAGTTCCCGCTGGTCGGCGGCATCCTGAAGAAGCTGGGGGCCATCGTCGTCGACAACTGCGGCGGGCCTGAAGCCCGCAAGGCGCTGACCGAAAGCTCGGCCCTGGCCCACAAGGAAGGCCGCCGCATCCTGATCTTCCCGGAAGGCAACCTGGCGAGACCCGGCGAGCACTTCCGCTACCGCTCGGGCGTCTACTTCATGGCCCGCGATTTTGGCCTGCCGGTGGTGCCGGTGGCGACGAACCTGGGGCTGTTCTGGCGGCAGCAGGACTTCAAGAAGACGCCAGGCCAGTGCACGGTCGAGTTCCTGGAGCCGATGGAGGTCGGGCCCGACAAGAACGCCTTCCTCAAGCGCCTGCGAGATGTCGTCGAGAACCGCAGCCAGGAACTGATCGCCGAAGCCACCGGCCAACCGCTAGAACCCTCGGTTCTGGTGCCGACGCCGGATGAGGTGAAGAAGATGGCAGCGCGGGAACGGGCGGAAGCCGCCTAGCCTCTCCCTTCTCCCGCTTGTCGGGAGAAGGTGGCCCCCGAAGGGGGTCGGATGAGGGCAGCGCCAGCCCTTCAAGCAGTCTTCCAAACATAACAAAGGGCAGCTCGGCCAATGCCGGTGCTGCCCTCATCCGACCGCTTCGCGGCCACCTTCTCCCGACAAGCGGGAGAAGGGTCAGTTCTGGTCGGCAGACGCCGGGATGATCGTCACGCTTTCCCCGCAGCCGCACGCGTCCGTCTCGTTCGGATTGCGGAAGACGAACTTCGAGGACAGCCGGCTGACCTCGTAGTCGATGGTGGTGCCGATCAGGAACAACACCGCCTTGGGGTCGATGAGGATGCGCACATCCTTGTCCTCGACCACCTCGTCGAGCGGGCCAGCCGTCTCGGCGTATTCGAGGACGTACTCCTGGCCGGCGCAGCCACCGTTCTTCACGCCCACGCGCAGGCCGGCATAGGGCTTCTCCGCCTTGGCCATGATCTCCTTCACCCGCATCGCGGCGCTGTCACTGAGGGTGACGACCTTGGGGCGGGGGCGGCGGGCGCGGGGGGTTACGGTTTCCATGGTCAGAACATGTTCAGCTGCAGCTTGGCCTCGTCCGACATCCGGGACGGATCCCACGGCGGATCGAAGACCAGCTCGACGACACAGGACTTGATGTCCGGCAGTTCCATGATGGCGTCCTCGACCCAGCCCGGCATCTCGCCAGCCACCGGACAGCCCGGGGCGGTCAGGGTCATGTCGATGGCGACGTGTTTGTCGTCGGAGACGTCGACCTTGTAGATCAGGCCGAGCTCATAGATGTCGACCGGGATCTCCGGGTCGAACACCGTCTTCAACTGCTCGACCAGCTTGTCGGTCAGCACGTCCAGTTCGGCCTGGCTCAGGGGAGTGATGGCGGTCTCGGTCATGATCTCTCAGGCGAAGAAGCTGCGGGCTTTGACCAGCGCGTCGGCGAACGCGTCGGCCTCGTCCAGGGTGTTATATAGGGCGAAGGAGGCGCGCGCGCTCGCCGTGACGCCGAACCGGGCCATCAAAGGCTCGGCGCAGTGGGTGCCGGCGCGCACCGCCACCCCCTGCTTGTCCAATATCTGGGCGATGTCGTGGGCGTGGGCGCCCTCGACGGTGAAGGCCAGGATGGCCCCCTTGTCGGCCCCCGTGCCGAGGATGCGCAGCCAATTGGCTCCGTCCAGGCGCTCGATGACCCGGTCGTAGAGGGCGCGTTCGTGGCGGGCGATGGCTTCGCGGTCGAAGGCCATCAGCCAGTCGACGGCGGCGCCCAGGCCAATGGCCTCGATGATCGGCGGGGTGCCGGCCTCGAAGCGCATGGGCGGGTCGGCATAGGTGATGGCCTCTTCCGTGACCGTGCCGATCATCTCGCCGCCGCCCTGGTAGGGGGGCAACGCGGCCAGGCGCTCGGCCTTGCCATAGAGGATGCCGATGCCGGTCGGACCGTACAGCTTGTGGCCGGTTGCGACGTAGAAGTCGCAGTCCAACGCCTTCACATCGACGATGGTGTGAACCGCGCCCTGGCAGCCGTCGATCAGCACCAGGGCGCCGGCGGCGTGGGCGGCGTCGGTGATGGCCTTCACCGGATTGATCGTGCCCAGGACGTTGGACATGTGGGTGACGGCGACCAGCTTGGTGCGGGCGCCGATCAGTTTCAGCGTCGCGGCCATGTCCAGCTCGCCGCTCTCGGTCACCGGGGCGAAGCGCAGGACAACGCCCTTGCGCTCGCGCAGCAGGTGCCAGGGGACGATGTTGGAGTGGTGCTCCATCTGGGTGACGAGGATCTCGTCCCCCTCCCCCAGCGACTGGCCCAGGGTGTTTGCGACCAGGTTGATGGCCTCGGTGCCGCCCTTGGTGAAGACGATCTCGCCTTCGTCCGCGTTCAGGAAGCGGGTGACCGATTTGCGAGCCTTTTCATAGGCATCGGTGGTTTCGTTGGCGAGGGTGTGCAGGCCGCGGTGGACGTTGGCATAGCTGCCTTCCATGACGCCGGTGATGGCCTCGATGACGGCGCGCGGCTTCTGAGCGCTGGCGGCGTTGTCCAGATAGACCAACGGCTTGCCGTTGATCTGGCGCGACAGGATCGGGAACTGGGCGCGGGCGGCTTCCACGTCGAAGGCCATCAGAGCGTCCCCAGCTGCTGCTCGGCCCAGGCCAGGGCGACGGCGCGGGCGCCCTCGTGCTCGATGCGGTCGATGACCTCGCCGACGAAGGCGGCGGTCAGCATGGCGCGGGCCCGGTCGGCGGGCAGGCCCCGCTGCATGGCGTAGAAGATGGCGTCCTCGTCCAGGGCGCCGACCGTGTTGCCGTGGGCGCACTGCACGTCGTCGGCGAAGATCAGCAGCTCGGGCTTGGCGTCGACCTCGGCCCGTTCGGAGAGGATCAGCGCCTGATGGCGCATGCGGGCGTCGGTGCGGTCGGCGCCGGGCTCGACGACGATGCGGCCCTGGAAGACGCCGCGCGCCTGGTCGCGGACGACACCCTTGGTCAGCTGGGCCGTGGTCCCGTCGACGCCGCCGTGGGTGACGACGGTGGTCAGGTCGGCGTGGCGCTGGCCTTCGAGCAGATAGGCGCCGTCCAGGCGGACGCTGGCCCCGGCGCCGGGATGGGCGAGCCGGGTCTCCAGGCGCTGGCGGCGGGCGCCGGTGGTCAGGACGGTCTGGTTGAAACTGGCGCCGGCCGCGAGGGTGACGGTGGCGGTCGAGACGTTGATGGCCTCGGCGTCGTCGGCGGCCAGGACGATGCGCTCCAGCCGCGCGCCTTCGCCGAGGGTGATCTCCAGTTCGGTGCTGGCGATGTAGCCGGCCGCCTGGCCCTCATAGCTTTCCAGCAGGGTCAGCTTCGCGCCGGCCTCCACCTCGACCTGGATGCGGGCGTGGTGGCCGGTGCCGGCGGTGGTGGAGACGAAGCGCAGCGAAGCGACGTGGTCACCCTCCCCCTCGGCGATCAGGCCGGGGAAGCCGAGGGCGCGGCCGTTGACCACGGCCAGTTCCTCGCCGAGACCGGCGAACGGACCGCCGGCGGCGATGGCGGCCTCAGGCGAGGCTGCCGGCAGCTGGCGGATCAGACCGCGCAGGTCGGTCCAGCGCCAGTCCTCGTCGCGGCGCGACGGCAGCTCGGCAAGGTCGCCGGTACGGAGGGCGGTGGAGAGGCTCACGCGGCCTTCCCATACTTGTCGTAGCCTTCGGCTTCCAGCTCGTGGGCCAGTTCGGGCCCGCCGGAGGCGACGATGCGGCCGGCCGAGAGGACGTGGACGCGGTCGGGTTTGATGTAGTCCAGCAGGCGCTGGTAGTGGGTGATGACCAGCATGGCGCGGTCGGGGCTGCGCATGGCGTTGACGCCGCCGGCGACGATCTTCAGGGCGTCGATGTCCAGGCCGCTGTCGGTCTCGTCGAGGATCAGGAAGCGCGGCGACAGCATCGCCATCTGGAAGATCTCCATCCGCTTCTTCTCGCCGCCCGAGAAGCCGACATTCAGGCTGCGCTTGAGCATGTCGAAGTCGATCTTCAGCGAAGCGGCGGTCTCCCGCGCCTGCTTGAGGAAGGCCGGCGCCGCGACTTCCGGTTCGCCGCGCGCCTTGCGCTGGGCGTTGAGGGCGGCGCGGATGAAGGTCAGGGCCGGAACCCCTGGAATTTCCAGCGGATATTGGAACGACAGGAAGACACCCCGCGCCGCCCGCTCGTTGGGATCGAGGCTCAGCAGGTCCTCGCCGTCGAGGGTGGCCGACCCTTCCGTGACCTCATAGCCCTCGCGCCCCGTGAGCACGTAGGACAGCGTCGACTTGCCGGCCCCGTTCGGCCCCATGATGGCGTGCACCTCCCCAGCCGGGACATCGAGGGTCAGGCCCTTGATGATCGGCTTATCGGCGACCGTGGCGTGGAGGTTCTTGATCGAGAGCATTCAATTCACTTGCGAAATGGGCTTCAGGAATTCGAGCCTGTTGCCGAAGGGGTCGTAGATGAAGACGCGCTCGACATCGCCGAGTTCGTCGTCGGGTTTGATCGCATAGCCGGCAGCCATGGCGCGGCCGGTCAGCCTCGCCACATCGTCGACCAGGAAAGCGACATGGGCCTTGGTGTTGGCGCGGAAATCCTGTTCGACGCCGAGATGCACCTTGATGGCCCCGGCCTCGAACCAGCAGCCGCCGCGCGAGGCCAGCGGCTCGGGCTTGGGCACTTCGCTCAGGCCCAAGAGGTCGCGATAGAACGGCCGGGCGCGCTCTTCGCCGCCCGGCGGAATGGCGATCTGGACGTGGTCGATGGCGCGCAGCATCAGCCGACCGAGCCCTCCAGGCTGATCGCCACCAGCTTCTGGGCCTCGACGGCGAACTCCATCGGCAGTTCCTGCAGCACGTCCTTGACGAAGCCGTTGACCAGCAGCTGGACGGCCTCTTCCTGCCCCAGGCCCCGCTGCATGGCGTAGAACAGCTGGTCCTCCGACAGGCGGGTGGTGGTGGCCTCGTGCTCGAACACCGCCTGGCCGTTGCGGGCCTCGATGTAGGGCACGGTGTGGGCGGCGCATTCCTTGCCGATCAGCAGGCTGTCGCACTGGGTGAAGTTGCGGGCGCCCTTGGCTTTCGGGTGGGCCGAGACCAGGCCGCGATAGGTGTTGGACGACTTGCCGGCGCTGATGCCCTTGGAGATGATCCGCGAGCGGGTGTTGGCGCCCAGGTGGATCATCTTGGTGCCGGTGTCGGCCTGCTGGCGGCCGTTGGTGATGGCGATGGAATAGAACTCACCGACGCTGCCCTCGCCGCGCAGGACGCAGGAGGGGTATTTCCAGGTGATGGCCGAGCCGGTCTCGACCTGGGTCCACGACACCTTGGAGCGGTCGCCGCGGCAGTCGGCCCGCTTGGTGACGAAGTTGTAGATGCCGCCTTTGCCGGTCACGGGGTCGCCCGGATACCAGTTCTGGACGGTGGAGTATTTGATCGTCGCGTCTTCCAGCGCCACCAGCTCGACCACGGCGGCGTGCAGCTGGTTGATGTCGCGCATCGGGGCGGTGCAGCCCTCCAGGTAGGAAACCTGGGCGCCCTTGTCGACGATGATCAGGGTGCGCTCGAACTGGCCGGACTCGGCGGCGTTGATGCGGAAATAGGTCGAGAGTTCCATCGGGCACTTCACGCCCGGCGGCACATAGACGAAGGAGCCGTCGCTGAAGACGGCGCTGTTCAGGCAGGCGAAATAGTTGTCGCTGACCGGCACCACCGAGCCCAGGTACTTGCGGACGAGTTCCGGGTGCTCGCGGATCGCCTCGCTCATCGAGCAGAAGATGACGCCGACGGCAGCCAGTTCCTTCTTGAAGGTGGTCACCACGCTGACGCTGTCGAACACCGCGTCGACCGCGTAGCGCGGCGCGCCGACGACGCCGGCCAGAACTTCCTGTTCCTTCAAGGGGATGCCGAGCTTGGCGTAGGTGGCCAGGATCTCGGGATCGACCTCGTCCAGGCTCAGGGGACCGGAGGCCGGATCCTTCGGCGCGGCATAGTAGTACGAGTCCTGGTAGTCGATCTTGGGGAAGCTGACCTTGGCCCAGTCGGGCTCTTCCAGCGCCAGCCAGCGCTCATAGGCTTCCAGCCGCCACTGCAGCATCCACTCCGGCTCCTCCTTTTTGGCGGAGATGAAGCGGACGGTGTCGGCGCTCAGGCCCTTGGGGGCGAAGTCCTGTTCGATGTCGGTGACGAAGCCGTGCTTGTAGGCTTCCAGCGCCCCGACCTGATCGACAGTTTCCTTAACGGCGGCCATGACTTAGGCAACTTCCTTGATCTTGGGCCGGCGGCGCGCCAGCGCCTCCAGCCAGACATCGCCGGCGCGGATCCAGTCGGCTTCAGTGCTCGACCAGCCGCCGCTGATGCGGATGGAATAGGGGGCGAGGTCGGGCCGGCCCATGGCCTCGACCGTGCGGCTCGGCTTGACCTTGCCGGAGGAACAGGCGGCCCCGGCGCTGATCATCACCCCGCCGAGGTCCATGATCATCACCTGGGTTTCAGCGGGCCAATCTTCGGAAGCGACGCAGAGGGTCTGAGGCAGGCGGGCCGCATCCTTGCCGAGGACGGTGGCGCCGGCGGTTTCCAGCTTGGCCTGCAGGGCGTCGCGCCAGGCGGACTGAGCCGCGAGCGGCTCGACGCCGGCCAAGGCCTCACGGGCGGCCGCGCCGAAGGCGGCGATGCCGGGCAGGTTTTCGGTGCCGGCGCGGCGGCCGCGTTCCTGGCCGCCGCCGTGCTGGCGGCGAGCGAGCGTGGCGCGGGTGCCGGCGACCAGGGCGCCGACGCCCTGCGGGCCGCCGATCTTGTGGGCCGACAGCGACAGCGTATCAGGCTGCAAAGCGCTGAAATCGATGGCGATCTTGCCGGCCGCCTGAACCGCATCGACGTGCAGCCAGCCGTCGGCGGCGCGGACCTTCGCGCCAGCCTCGGCGACCGGCTGGATGACACCCGTCTCGTTGTTGGCCAGCATCAGGCAGACCAGCGCCCTGCCCGGCCGGGCCAAGGCTTCGTCGAGCCAGGCGAGATCGGCGACGCCGTTCTCATCGACCGGCCAGATCTCTACGGGAAGGCCGGCGACGTGGGCGGCTTCCCAGACGGCGTCATGTTCGGTGGCGCCGAGCAGGATGCGCTCGAACTTCGCGGCGACGGCGCTCTCGATGGCCAGGGCGCTGGCTTCGGTGCCGCCGCTGGTGAAGGTGACCGAGCCCGGCACGACGCCGACCAAGGCGGCGACAGCCTCACGGGCCCGCTCCAGGTCGGCGCGGGCGGCGCGGCCGGCGGCATGCACCGACGACGGGTTGCCGACGCGATCGAGCACGGCGTTCAAGGCCGCTCTCGCCTGCGGCCGCACCGGGGCGGTGGCGTTGAAGTCGAGGTAGACGCTCGTCATGCGGCGGCCTTGGAATCAGGGGTCAGGCGCCCTTCCAGCACGTCGGCCAGGGAGACCGACGCCAGATAGCTGTGCAGCTGGCGACCCATTTCCTCCCAGAGGTCGTGGGTCGAGCAGCGCACCCCGGCCTTCATGCAGCCCTTGCCGGTGGCATGGCCACAGCGGGTAGCCCGAAGCGGCTCATCCACCGCCAGCACGATCTCGGCGATGTGAGTCTCGGTGGCCGGCCGGGCCAGGCGATAGCCGCCGCCAGGGCCGCGCAGACTCTTGACCAGGCCGCGCCGGCGCAGGCGCGCGAACAGCTGTTCCAGGTAGCTCAGGGAGATTTCCTGACGGGCGGCGATCTCGGCCAATGACACCGCGCGCGAGCCTTCCGCGTCCTGACGGCCAGCCAGGTCGGTCATGGCCATGACGGCGTAGCGGCCTTTTGTGGACAGACGCATGGCGGATTCCTTGGCATCCGGCAGGGGCCCTGTGCTAAAGCCCGCGCCGCGCATCGGCCGGGCCGCTGCGGAGCGCCTGATCTAGGAAGACCAAGCGCAGCGGTCAAGTATTCGGCGCCGCACAAGAGGAGATGAGTTCATATGCCCGAAGTGGTTCTGACCGGCGCGGCAGGCCGGATCGAAGGCCGGTATTCCCCCGGCAAGCGTGAAAACGCCCCGATCGCCCTGATCCTGCACCCCCATCCGCGCGCCGGCGGGCACATGAACCACCCGGTGGCGGTTCAGATGTACCACCTGTTCATGAAGCGCGGCTTCTCGACCCTGCGGTTCAATTTCCGCGGCGTCGGTCGCAGCCAGGGCGAATTCGACGGCGGCATCGGCGAACTGGCCGACGCGGCCACGGCGCTCGACTGGCTGCAGTCGACCAACCCGACCGCCAGCCAGTGCTGGGTCGCCGGCTACAGCTTCGGCGCCTGGGTTTCCATGCAGCTCCTCATGCGCCGCCCCGAGACCGATGGCTTCATCAGCGTCTCGCCGCCGGCCAACATGTACGACTTCAGCTTCCTGGCCCCCTGCCCGGCCTCCGGCCTGTTCCTGCACGGCAGCAACGACACGGTGACGCCGCCGGTCGAGGTCGAGCGGGTCGTGACCAAGCTGCGCAGCCAGAAGGGCATCGTCATCGATTACGACCTGATCGAGGGCGCCACCCACTTCTGGGCCGAAAACCTGCCGGACGTGGAACGCCACGTCGGCGACTACCTCGACAAACGCCTGGAAGCCGAGCCCGCCTGATGAATATCGACGCCCTCTCCATCGGGAAGAATCCGCCCGAGGATGTGAATGTGATCATCGAGGTGCCGCTGGGGGGCGAGCCGATCAAGTACGAGATGGACAAGGAAGCCGGCGTGCTGTTCGTCGACCGCTTCCTCTACACCTCGATGCGCTACCCGGGGAATTACGGCTTCATCCCCCACACCCTGTCGGGTGACGGCGACCCCGTGGACGTCATCTGCATGAACACCCGCGCCATCGCGCCGGGCGCGGTGATGAGCTGCCGCGTGGTCGGGGTGCTGTTCATGGAGGACCAGGCCGGCATCGACGAGAAGCTGATCGCCGTGCCCTCGTCGCACCTGACGGCGCGCTATGACAGCGTCAAAAACTACACCGACCTGCCGCAGATCACTCTGGACCAGGTCGAGCACTTCTTCGTCCACTACAAGGACCTCGAGCCCGGCAAGTGGACGAAGGTGAAGGGCTGGGGCGACGCCGCCGAGGCCCGGCGGATGGTCCTGGAAGGCATCGAACGCCACAAGGCCTCCAAGGCCGGCTGAAGAAACGGGGACACATTGAATTCGCAGAATTCAATGTGTCCCCTCTGCCTTCGACTCAGTCGGAGGCCTTGCCCTCCCGGCGCTGAGTCACGTGCCACAGCACACCGGACGGATCGCAGACATAGGCGAGGCGCAGGCCCCACGGCTGCAAGGCCGGGGGTTTGGGCGGCGGCACGCCGAAGCGGCCCGGCAGGTCGAGCGCCTGAATGTGGTCCCACCAGCTGTCCAGGTCATCGACCATCAGCTGCATCATGAAGTTCTCGGCCCAGTCCTTCTGGAAGTAGTTCTGGAGGATGAAGGCGCTCGCGCCGATGCCGAAGATGGCCACCTGGCCCTCGCTCAGCACCTCGAACCCCAGCGCCTTGTAGAAGGCCTTGCTGACCTCGAAGTCCTTGGCGGGAACGAAGGGCCGCGCCGCTTCCGTGCCGGTGGGGATCGCCATCAATAGATCAGGTGCGGCCGGCGCACCTCCTCCCAGTTGGTTTCGTCGGGCGTGGTCAGGGCGTCGAGGTCGCCCGGCGTGGCGGCCGGATCATCGACCCATTCGCGCAGGCCCGGACCGCCATTGATGACGTCAATGGCGAGCTTGTCGAGCACGTACTCGTAGGGGAAGTCGCGCCACAGGTCGTAGTCCGGATAGAGCCGGCGGATGGCCTTGAAGCCGAGCGCCTGCAGCCGCCAGGGCTTGAAGGCGGCATGGTCGTATTCCGGTCCCTCAGTGTGGATCTGCACGCCGCTGCAGAGGGCCTTCACATGCTTGTGGAACGTCGGCTCGAAGGCGATGTCGCGCAGGGTGCAGCCCTGCAGCCACTGCGGCGCCAGCTTGCGCATCTCGGCGATCACCGCCCGGCCGTCGATGTCCGGCGCGCCGAACAGTTCCAGCGGCCGGGTGGTGCCCCTGCCCTCTGACAGCGTCGTCCCCTCCAGCATCACGGTGCCGGCGTAGGCGCGGGCCATCCACAGGTTGGGGGCGTTGGGGCTGGGGTTGACCCAGGTCCGCTCCCCCAGGGGCCAGCCGTGGCCGGGGGCGGCGTCGGGAACGTAGCCCTCCATGGAGATGACCCGGTAGTCGAGGTCCAGCCTGTAGTGGTCGATGAACCAGTGGCCGAGTTCGCCAAGCGTCAGGCCATGGCGCATAGGCAGCGGGCCGGCGCCGACGAAGCTCTCCCAGCCGGGCAGCAGGGTCAGGCCCTCGACGGGCCGGCCGGCGGGGTTGGGACGGTCGAGCACCCAGACGGCCTTGCCGTGCTCGGCGGCGGCTTCCATCACATAGAGCAGGGTGGTGATGAAGGTGTAGATGCGGCAGCCGAGGTCCTGCATGTCGATCAGGATGACGTCGAACGTGCCCATCGACTGGCCGGTCGGGCGGCGCACCTCGCCGTAGAGGCTGAACACCGGGATGCCGTGCACCGGATCGGTGAAGTCCGGCGACTCCATCATGTTGTCCTGCTTGTCACCGCGCATGCCGTGCTGCGGCCCGAAGGCGGCGGTCAGCTTGATCTCCGGACAGGCGGCCAGAGCGTCGAGGCTGTGGGTCAGGTCTGCGGTCACCGAGGCCGGATGGGCCAGCAGCGCCACGCGACGGCCCGACAGCTCGCGGCGCAGCTCCGGATCGGCGAGGAGGCGGTCGAGGCCGAACTTCATGGGGACTCCGGAGGCAGGGTGGCGGTGAAAGCGTCGGGATGGTGGAAGTCGGGCTGGCCCGGTGCATGGGCCAGGGCCCAGAAGCAACGGCGGCCGTCCGCCAGTTCGATCACGGCCGATAGCCCAACCGACCAGTCGCTGTCGCCTGGCAAATCGGTCAGCTCGAGGGCCGCGGTCAGTTGGTATCGGCTGTCGGAACGCTCCTCGGCGAGGGAGATCAGTTCGAATCCCGCTCTCTCCGCCATTCCGGTTCGATAGCCGTCAAAACCATAGGCGGCCCACTGGCCAGACGGAGAGAGATTGATCTCGGCGTACCCCCCCCTCTCTACCCGATCACCCCGACGAAAGTCGGGGCCCAGAGGCCGCTCAACTTGGACCATTTGGCTCTGATCAGCGCTGCCTTCTGAGAGATCGTGGACACTGGGCCCCGACTTTCGTCGGGGTGATCGGATTTGGGTGGCGGGCCGAACAAAGGCTTCGAGGCAGGTGTGTTTCCAGAGTTCGTCGGCGCGGCCTCGACGCTTGTGTTCCGGAAGAACGACCTGGCTGATGTCACCGCTCACGACAAAGCTCAGCGAGAGGCTCGCGCCCGACCGCGCCGCCTCGACCGCGATCTCACGGATCGCCGGGCACGGCGTATCGGGATGTGGCGCCAAGGACAGCAGCATCATCTTTGGATAGCGACCCGTTGACGGCGGTCAATGCCCCACGCTAATCCGCGACCCATGATCGCCAAGGCCGCCCTCGCCGCCCTCTATTACGCCCGCTCGTTCTGACGAGCGGCGTTGCGATCGCATGCCGCCCAACCCCGGCGGCATGTCCAATCCCAAAGACCTGACAGCGTCGCCGGCCCCTCAATCAGGAGCTATCGATGTCTATCGCCTTGCACGACCGCCCGCCCATGATACAGGCGGCCATCATGACCGAGACCGCTGAGTTCAAGTCCGCCTTCCTGCAGACCATGCGGGACCGCGGCTTCATCCATCAGATCACCCATCCCGCCGAGCTCGACGAAGCCGCGTCCGGCGGGATCGTCACCGGCTACATCGGCTTCGACGCCACCGCCCCTTCGCTGCACGTCGGCAGCCTGATCCAGATCATGCTGCTGCGCCGGCTGCAGCAGGCCGGCCACAAGCCGATCGTGCTGATGGGCGGCGGGACGACCAAGGTTGGCGATCCGACCGGCAAGGACGAGTCGCGCAAGCTGCTCAGCGAAGCCGACATCCAGGCCAACATCGACTCCATCCGCGGTGTGTTCGCCAAATTCCTGACCTTCGGCGACGGCCCGACCGACGCGGTCATCGTCAACAATGACGAATGGCTCTCCAAGCTCGGCTACATCGACTTCCTGCGCGAGTTCGGCGTCCATTTCACGGTCAACCGCATGCTGGCGTTCGACTCGGTGAAGCTGCGGCTTGAGCGCGAGCAGCCGATGACCTTCCTCGAGTTCAACTACATGCTGATGCAGGCCACGGACTTCCTGGAGCTCAACCGTCGTTTCGGCTGCACCCTGCAGATGGGCGGCTCGGACCAGTGGGGCAACATCCTCAACGGCGTCGAGCTGATCCGCCGCGTCGACCAGAAGCCGGCCTTCGGCCTGACCACCCCCCTGCTCTCGACCTCGTCGGGGGCCAAGATGGGCAAGACGGCGGCAGGGGCGGTGTGGCTGAACGCCGACATGCGGTCGCCGTACGACTACTGGCAGTTCTGGCGGAACACCGAGGACGCCGACGTCGGCAAGTTCCTGCGGCTGTTCACCGACCTGCCGCTGGACGAGATCGCCCGGCTGGAGGCCCTGCCCGGGGCCGGTATCAACGACGCCAAGAAGGTGCTGGCCGACGAGGCGACGCGGATGCTGCATGGCGAGGAGGCCGCCCGCGCCGCCCGTGACGCCGCCACCCAGGCCTTCGAGAAGGGCGCCCTGTCGGACGACCTGCCGACCATCGAGATCCCGGCCGCCAGTCTGGCGGAAGGTATCATGCTGGCGGCGCTGGCCGTCGACGCCGGTCTCTCGACCTCACGCGGCGAGGCTCGCCGCCTTGCCCAGGGCGGCGGTCTGCGGGTCAACGACGTGCAGGAAATGGACGGGATGAAGCTGATCACGCAGGCCGATCTGGTCGACGGGGTCGTCAAGCTGTCCCAGGGCAAGAAGAAGATCGTCCTGGTCCGGCCGGTCTAGCAAGCGAAACGGGGACACATTGAATTCTGCGAATTCAATGTGTCCCCTCTTCCGGAGCGAACGAAATGACCACGGAACTCAAACCCGGCGACAAGGCCCCCGACTTCGACCTGCCCAGCGACAGCGGCCGGGTCAGCCTGGCGGCGCTCAAGGGCCGGACGGTGGTCCTCTACTTCTACCCCAAGGACGACACCCCCGGCTGCACGACGGAGGGCAAGGACTTCAGCGCCTTGGCCACTGAGTTCGCCAAGGCCGGCGCCACCGTCATCGGCGTTTCCAAGGACACCGCCGCCAAGCACGGAAAGTTCCGCGCCAAGCACGACCTCAAGGTCGAGCTCGGCTCCGACGCAGAGAGCGACGTCATCGAGCGCTACGGCGCCTGGGTCGAAAAGAAGCTCTACGGCCGCGAGTATATGGGCATCGACCGCTCGACCTGGCTGATCGACGGCGAGGGCGTCATCCGCCGCGTCTGGCGCAAGGTGAAGGTCGGCGGTCACGCGGCCGAGGTGCTGAAGGCCGTCCAGGAGCTCTGAACCGTCCGCCGTGCGACGGTATGACGCCCCATTTTGAGCACGAAACTGACCCGTCAGTAACTGTGGCGATTTCGTCGCGGGCGTTAACCAATATAGTCAGGAATTCACTCAAACAGCCCAAGACGCTGGCGTGGCTGTCACGGTTTGGTTAACCGTTGAGCGACAAAGGCTTTCCGCGCGCCGGGCTCACCCGCGACACGCGAAGGCCCTTGCGTCATTTCTCGACATAGCGGCATATCGCGCTCGGACACAAACCGGGTCTCGGGGGCTATGGCGTCAACACGCTTGCGGCGAGTTCGCAGGGCTCTGGAAGAGCTCTTTCCTGAACGGCATCTCTACGTCCGCTCGGGCGGCGAGATGCGCGGCTACGTGCTGTCCACCGCCAAGCAGATGGCTGGGGCCGGCGTCGTCGCCCTGCTGTCGCTGTGGCTGGGGATTTCCACCGCCGCCATGATGGTCAACGCCCTGTCGGCCGGGGCCTCGGACCAGGAGCTGGTCCGCCAGAAGGCCTACTACGAACGCGTCAACGCCGACCGCCAGGCGCGCCTCAACAGCGCCATGGCCCAGCTCAACGCCAACAACGGCAGCTTCGCCGAGATGGCCGTGTCGGTCGAAAAGCGCCACGCGGCGCTGGCCCAGCTGTTCCAGGAATTCAAGGGCGTGCCCGGCGCCGCCCAGGCCCTGGCCCCGACCAAGCCCCGCCTGATGTCGAGCAATCCGGTCGAGCGGGTGACCTACACCCGCATGGACCAGGAGCGGCTGATCGACGCCGCCGACAACTTCGCCAAGACCCGGGCCGAGCGCCTGCGCGCCGCCTTCCGCCTGGCCGGCCTGACGCCCGAGGGCTACACCGGCCGCGGCAGCTCGCTGGGCGGGCCACTGATCGACTCCAAGGACCCGCGCGCCCTGGCCGCCGTCCTCGACGTCGACGAGGACTTCGCCCGCCGCATCCAGCGGGCCAGCACCAACATGAGCGACATGCGCGGCCTGACCGAGGCGGCCCAGTCCCTGCCCTTCTTCCGCCCGACCGGCGCTGCGGCGGTGTCGTCCAGCTACGGCGTGCGCCTCGACCCCTTCACCCGGCGGCCGGCCTTCCACTCGGGCCTCGACTTCCCGGGCGGCTTCTTCACGCCGATCTTCGCCACGGCGCCGGGCGTCGTCTCGTTTACCGGCGTTCGTTCAGGCTATGGCAACACCATCGAAGTAGACCATGGTGGCGGCTTCAAGACGCGCTACGCCCACCTGCAAGGCATCTCGGTGTCGGTGGGCCAGCGGGTCGGCGTCGGGCAGCGGATCGGGGCCATGGGCTCCACCGGCCGTTCGACGGGTCCGCACCTGCACTACGAGATTTGGGTGGCGGGTCGCCCCCAGAACCCCAACCGTTATCTGAAAGCCGGTGAATATGTTCAGCAAGCCCGCTAACAAGCCTGCCCCGACGCCCGTCAAGTCGGCCACGCCCGAGCCTGTCGCTGCGCCGACGACCGCCTCGGCCCTGGATGCGCCCAAGCCCAAGCCGAAGGTCGCCTCGCTGATCTCCAGCGGCATTACCATCGAGGGCGGCGTCACCGGCGATGGCGAGCTGCAGATCGACGGCGTGGTGCGCGGCGACGTCCGCGTCGGCCGCCTGACCGTCGGCGAGACCGGCCACATTGAGGGCAGCGTCTATGCCGAGGCCACCGAGGTCCGCGGCCGCATCGTCGGCTCGGTGACCGCCAAGCAGGTCCGCCTCTACGGCACCAGCTACATCGACGGCGACATCACCCATGAGCAGCTGGCCATGGAAACCGGCGCCTTCTTCCAGGGCCGCAGCCTGAAGTTCCAGCGTCCGGCCACCCCGGCTCCAGTCCCCGCGCCGCAGCCGACCCCGGTGGCGAACCCGGCCCCGACCGGCCTGGACGTGCCCAAGCCGACCGTCTGAGCGACTGGACAGACCGATTGAATGAGCCCGGGGGTTCGCCGCCGGGCTTTTTCTATGCTTGGGGGTCTGCCGGCGCCGCGACGGCCCAGGCCAGGAGCCAGGTCCGCTCAACGCCGTCGTAGCCGCCGCCGGCCTGGGTCTCGATGGTCAGGTCCGCCCAGGGCGCGGCCTGGCGAAAGGCGCCCTCCAGGCCCTCGCGGCTCGGGAAATTGTAGTAGCGGCCGAGACTGTCGCGGCCGGGACCCTCGCCGGCCTTGAAGCTGGCGAACAGCAGGCCGCCGGGCTTCAACGCCCGCCAGATGCGGCCGAGGATGTCGGGCAAGGCGTCGGCCGGCGCGTGCAGCAGGCTGGCGTTGGCCCAGACGCCGTCATAGCGCCGCTCCTCGCGCAGCTGGACGAAGGTCATCACCCTCACCGGCCGCCCCAGGCGGGCGGCGGCTTGCGCCGCCAGGGCCGGCGAGCCATCGGTGGCGGTGACCCGCAGGCCGGCCTCCAGCATCACCAGCGCGTCCTGGCCGCCGCCGCATCCCAGTTCCAGCACGGAGGCGCCGGGGCCCAGCCGTTGGATGAAGCGGTCGAGGGCCGGGTTGCGGCCCGGCTGGCGGCGGGCGGCGTAGGCCGCCGCCTTCTGCTCGTAGAAGGCCAGGGTGGCGGCGTCTTCGGTATCGTGCTCGTCCGGCAGGTCGGTCATCGGTGGGCCTGTCGCGTGGAATCTGGGATAGGGTCAAGCCGGCAGAACAAGGTGGCCCCCGTGCTGGAACTCGACAAGCTGGCTGTCGCCGAGGTGGTTCAGACCGAACGGGCGGCGCGCGACCAGGGCCAATGGGCGCGGATGGCGGCCTGCTTCCATCCCGACAGCGTGGTCAGCATCAGCTGGATCGAGACCAGCGGGCCGGCGTTCGTGGCCGCCTCGGAGAAGGCCTTCGCGGCGGGCATGCGGCACCTGCACCAGATGGCCCCGACCCTGGTCACCCTGAACGGCGACCGGGCCCTGGCCGAGAGCGGGGCGGCGATCCTGCTCGGTGGGCGGGTTGGCGGGGTCGAGGTCATGGTCACCAGCCATGCGCGGATGCATGCCCGGGTCGAGCGGCGGGACGGGGTGTGGCGGATCGCGCGGCTGGGCGCGGTGTATTTCGAGGACGCCATGGCGGCGCGGATTCCGGGCGAGACGCCGGTGCTGGATGCCGCGCGGCTGGCGGGGTATCGGCCGAGCTTGCGGTTCCTGTCGTACCTGCTGGAGGAAGGCGGCAAGACGCCTCGGGCCGATCTGGCGGGGATTGATCGGCCGGATCTCGTGGAGGCCATGCTGGACGCTGAACAGGCTTGGCTGAACGGCGCCTAGACCCCTCCCTCCCCGAATTGGGGAGGGCAGACGCGCGGTACGCACGTCGGGTGGGGAAGTCGGTTTGAACGAGGACGAGTGGGCTGGATCAGCGCCTGGGAAGGTTCGGTATCTGTGGCGCTCGCCACTTCCCCACCCGGCGGGCTTCGCCCGCCTGCCCTCCCCAATTCGGGGAGGGACGGCGCTCCCGCCTTCAGCGCCGCCACGCGTAGCGGACGTCGGGAAGCTTCTCCTCATTGCCCTCGCCGTCCGTGAACTCGACGGCGGCGAAGCCCTTCCGCTCATAGAAGGCCCGCGCCCGGACGTTGCCCTGGAAGGTCCACAGGTCCAGCGTCTCAACCCCCGCCTGGAAGACCTCCAGCAGCCGCGAGCCATGTCCCCGCCCCTGCGCCCCCGGGTGCACGAACAGGTGGTTCAGCCGCCCGTCCACGCCGGCCGCATAGGCCGCCAGACCGCCCTGCCCGTCCTCGATCACCCAGACGGTCTGGCCCGGCAGCATTGTCCCTGAGAAGAAGGCCAGGTCCTCGTCCGGGGTATGGATGTGCGGGTGCCAGGCGCTCAGGCGGTAGAGGGCCGCGATGGCCGGGGCGTCGGCGAGGACGGCCCGTCGCAGGGTCACAGCCCGGCGCCTTCCGGCAGGCCGAGCATCAGGTTCATGTTCTGCACCGCCGCGCCCGAGGCGCCCTTGCCGAGGTTGTCGAGGCGGGCGACCAGGCGGGCCTGGCCGTCGCCGCCGAAGACGAACAGCTGCATGCGGTTGGTGTTGTTGAGGGCCTCCGGCTCCAGGCCGGTGATCCCGGCCGTGTCCTCGACGGTGACGAAGGGCTCGCCGGCGTAGGCGGCCTTCAGGCAGGCATGGAGGTCGGCCAGGCTCGGGGCGCCGTTCAGCCGGTCCAGGAACAGCGGGACCTCGACGATCATGCCCTGGGCATAGCGGCCGACGCTGGGGGCGAAGAAGGGCCGCACCGTGAGGCCGGTGTTCTTCTGCAGCTCGGGGACGTGCTTGTGCTTCTGGGTCAGGCCATAGATGCGGAAGGCCTCGGCCCCCTCGCCCTCGAACTCGGCGATCATCGACTTGCCGCCGCCTGTGTAGCCGCTGACGGCGTTGACGCTGACCGGGTAGTCGGCCGGCAGGATGCCGGCGTCGATCAGGGGCCGGATCAGGGCGATGGCGCCGGTCGGGTAGCAGCCGGGATTGCTGACCCGCGTCGAGGCGGCGATGGCGGCGCGCTGGCCGGGCAGTTCGGCCATGCCATAGGTCCAGCCGTCGGCGACCCGATGGGCCGTCGAGGCGTCGATGACCTTGACGCTGTTGCTGCTGATCAGGCCGACCGCCTCGCGCGCCGCGTCGTCCGGCAGGCAGAGCACCACCAGGTCGGCGCCATTGAGCAGTTCGGCCCGCGCCTCGGCATCCTTGCGGCGGGCCGGATCGATCGAGACGAGCTGGATGTCGCGGCGGCCTTCCAGCCGTTCGCGGATCTGCAGGCCGGTGGTGCCGGCTTCGCCATCGATGAAGATCTTCGGGGCCATCATGGAAATCCTATCAGACAAAGAAAAAGGGCGCCTCGGTTGCCCGAAGCGCCCTTTCGCAAAGGTATGAACCCTCGCGCGCTAGCGCTTCGAGAACTGGAAGCTACGGCGGGCCTTGGCCTTGCCGTACTTCTTGCGCTCGACGACGCGGCTGTCGCGGGTCAGGAAGCCGTGCGGCTTCAGGAGCGTGCGCAGGCCCGGCTCGTAGTAGGTCAGGGCCTTGGAGACGCCGTGACGCACCGCGCCGGCCTGGCCGGACAGGCCGGAGCCTTCAACGGTGACGACGACGTCGAACTGGCCGACGCGGTCGCAGACTTCGAACGGCTGGGCCAGCATCATGCGCAGCACCGGGCGAGCGAAGTACACTTCCTGGTCGCGACCGTTGATGGTGATCGAACCCTTGCCGGGCTTGATCCAGACGCGGGCGATGGCGTTCTTGCGCTTGCCGGTCGCGTAGGCGCGGCCGAACTTGTCGATCTTGGGCTCCGCCGGCGCCGCTTCAGGCGACGAGGACAGGGCTTGCAGGGCTTCGAGACCTTCGGCCATCAGGCGCTCCGCACGTTCTTGGCGTTCATCTCTTTGAACGCGACAGTTTCAGGGTTCTGCGCTTCGTGCGGATGCTCACCGCCGTTGTAGATGCGCAGGTGGGTCATCTGGGCGCGGGCCAGGGGGCTTTCCTTGGGCAGCATGCGCTCGACGGCCTTTTCCAGGACGCGCTCGGGGAAGCGGCCGTTCAGCTGCTTGCCGGCGGTGATCTGCTTGATGCCGCCCGGGTGGCCGGTGTGGCGGTAGTAGATCTTCTGGTCCAGCTTGCGGCCGGTGAACTTCACCTTGTCGGCGTTGAGGACGACGACGTAGTCGCCGCAATCGACGTGCGGGGTGTAGTCAGGACGATGCTTGCCGCGAAGACGCATGGCGATGAACGAGGCGAGACGGCCGACGACGGCGTTCTCGGCATCGATCACGATCCACTTCTTCTCGACCTCGGCGGGCTTCAGCGAAGCCGTGGTCTTCATCATGGGTTCGTATTCCGTTGCAGGCGGGAGCAAGCGGCCCCCGACGTGAGGGCGGGCTAGTACGGGGCCCCGGCCGTGATGTCAACCGTAGTGATGACGTCGAAATAGGGTGAAGGCACTGAAAACACTCACCTTTCGTCGTGCGGTATCATAATACCGCGACATTTCCACCTCCCCTGCCCGCTGTTTGCGGCCTAATCTCGCCCGATGAGCCCCAATCGACGCGCCTTTGTCGCCGGATCGGTCAGCGCCGTCGCGCTGGCCGGCGGCGCCGTGGCTGAGGAGACCCAGATGTACGGCCTGATCGGCAAGATGACCGCCCACCCGGGACAGCGCGACGCCCTGATCGCCATCCTGACCGAAGAGACCGGCGGCATGCCCGGCTGCCTGAGCTACATCGTGGCCCGCGACGCCAAGGAGGCGGACGCGCTGTGGGTGACGGAGGTGTGGAAGAGCCAGGCGGATCATCAGGGGTCGCTGAAACTCCCGGCGGTGCAGGCGGCGATCGCCAAGGGGCGTCCGCTGATCAAGGACATGGGGCCGTATTTCGAGACCGAGCCGGTCGGCGGGATCGGGCTGTAGGCGGCCGAAGGAAATACTAGCACGGAACGCCCCTTCGACCCACTCCTATCTATTTGTTTTATTTCGATTTTTTCATAGACATCGGTTAGCGGTTCCATCGGGGTGGTGTCGGGATTGCCTTGGGATCGGCCGACAAAAGCATGGGCGCCGCATGGGGATTTCCGGCAGACTCTAGAGCCGGCGCACCCGCCAGGCGAACAGGGTCGCCGCCGCCAGCAGCAGCACGGCGCCGGCCTGGTGCAGCAAGCCGAGCCAGAGCGGCACGACCAGCATCAGGGCGGCGACCCCCAGGGCGATCTGCAGCAGGACAACGCCGCCCAGAATGAAGGCCGCCTGCTTCGAATTTGAATTCAGGGTACGGTCGCGGCCAGCGAGCAGGACGATGACGGCCGTGGCCAGGGCGATGGCGTAGGCGCCCAGGCGATGGTGCAGCTGCACCGAGGCCTGGTTGTGGGCAAACGTCTGCCAGAGGCCGCTGCCGGGGTAGTCCTGAGGCCAGGCGTGGCCGTTCATCAACGGCCAGTCGTTGTAGACGAAGCCGGCGTCCGTGCCGGCCACCAGGGCGCCGAGCAGGCATTGGAGGAAGACGGCGCCGAGGAAGACCAGGGCGCCGGTCCGCCAGCGGGTGACGCTGGCCTGGCGCGGCTGGCCGGCGGCGGCGTCCAGCGCCGTCCAGACGACGGCGACGAACAGGATCAGGGCGAGGCCCAGGTGCAGGCTGAGGCGCTCGGGCGCGACCGAGACGCGCTCGGAGAGGCCGCTGGCCACCATCCACCAGCCGGCCAGCCCCTGCAGGCCGCCGAGCATGAACAGGCCGGCGCAGCGCCAGATCAGGCGTTTGGGAATCTGGCGGCGGATCAGGAACACGACGAAGGGGATGGCGAAGACCAGGCCGACCAGGCGGCCGAGCAGCCGGTGGCCCCACTCCCACCAGAAGATGCCCTTGAACTGCGCCAAGGTCATGTCGGCGTTGACCAGCTTGAACTGGGGAATCTGCTGGTATTTGTGGAAGGCCTCGGCCCAGGCGGCGTCGCCCATTGGCGGCAGGGCGCCCATGATCGGCTTCCACTCGGTGATCGACAGGCCCGAGCCGGTCAGCCGGGTGGCCCCGCCGACGACCACCATGGCCAGGATGAACAGCGCCACCACCGCCAGCCAGACGGCCACGGCGGTGGAGCGGTCGGAACGCAGGAACGACGTCATGGTCGGCGTCCTACGCCTGAGCGGATGAAGGGTCCAGACGCCGTTGCACACCGGTGTTCGCTCTTCCCTGCTACCGTCATCCTGGGCCTTGTGCCCAGGATCCCGGGTTCAGCCGCAGCAAGCCCATGCTCTGGAGGCGCGGCCGCGCCTCCACCCCACCGTGAGAGCAAGCGGATAGCGGGATCCTAGGGACAAGCCCTAGGATGACGGTAGCAGGGGGCGGTGAGGCGTGTGGGATGACGGGAACCTCTGGCTGGTACATCATCCCCCCATGCCCCTGCCCGGCCTCTTCGGCCTCGTGCTGATCAGCTTTGTCCTCGGCGCCCTGGCGGCGTTGGCGACGGGGCGTCGGCGGTCGGCCTTTACCGGCATGGCGGCGGCGCTGGCCGGCGGGCTGGCGGCGCCGTGGATCGCCGGCATGGTCGGCTGGCCGGTGCTGTCGTTCTGGATGGTGCTGGGCGCGGCGGCCGTTTCGGCTCTGCTTTTGACGGGACTTGCCTCTCTACTGCCGCGCCGTTGACCTGTGGTCGACAACAGAGGAACCTCCGCCCCAACCTGGAGTTAACGCCAGGGACTCATCTGGAGAGAGCTTTCATGGTCGGCGTGAACTGGATTGTCGCTATTCTCATCGGGATCTTCGCCGGCTGGGTGGCCGAGAAGATTCTGCGCCGCAACGACGGGCTTCTCATGAACCTGGCGGCCGGCCTGGTCGGCGGCCTGGTCGGCAAGTGGCTGATCGTCGATCTGCTCGGCTTCCACTACATGGGCTGGGTTTCCAGCGCCATCGCCGCCATCGTCGGCGCCGTGCTGGTGCTGTTCGTCTGGGGCCTGATTTTCCGCAAACGCTAGAGCGCGGCCCCGCAAACGTCTAAGGCTCCCGTCGCTTAGCCGAGCGGCGGGAGTTTTTGCGTGGATCCGAAACTGAAGAAGATGATCGGGACGGTCCTGATCCTGGTCTTCCTGGCGCTCTACGCCATGGGCATGGTCAGCCTGCACGGCATGCTGCCGAAGAACTTCCTGCTCGAACTGGTGTTCTTCGCCATCGCCGGCACGGCCTGGGGCCTGCCGCTGTTTCCGCTGCTGGCCTGGATGAACAAGGAACCGGGCGGGCCGCGGACCTGATCTACCCGATGTAAGAAAGCCTCCCTGGTCGGAGCGACAGGATTTGAACCTGCGACCCCTTGACCCCCAGTCAAGTGCGCTACCAAGCTGCGCCACGCTCCGAAACAGGGAGGAGCGCCCTTATAGGGATGAGGTCCGGCGCGGGCAACGCCCATTTTCCTTCTCCCGCTTGTCGGGAGAAGGTGGCCCCCGAAGGGGGTCGGATGAGGGCAGCGCCGGAGGGTCAAAAGGAACCGAAATACGACAGCGCTGATCGCGCCAGAACGCGGATGAATGGGCCGTGGCCGGTGCCGCCCTCATCCGTCGGCCTACGGCCGCCACCTTCTCCCGACAAGCGGGAGAAGGGACACGGTAGAGGCTACCGCCTCAACAACCCATCCAGCCGGGCCTTGATCGCTTCCAGCTCGCTGAGCGTGTCGGTCAGGCGCAGGCGGGCGTCGTCGCTCATCTCGCCGCTGGGCGGGTCGAGGTCGCCGGAGTCGGTTTGCGAGGGGCCTTCCTCGCCGCGGGCCACGGCCAGGATGCGTTTGACGCCGCCGTCCTTGTGCAGCTTCTGCACGCCCTTGATGGTGTAGCCCTCGCTGTGCAGCAGGGTCTGGACGGCGCGCAGGACCTCGATGTCCTGCGGGCGGTAGAACCGGCGGCCGCCGGCCCGCTTCATCGGGCTGATGAAGGTGAACTTGGTTTCCCAGAAACGCAGGACGTGCTGTGGCGCGCCGAGCTCGTCGGCCGCTTCCGAGATGGTGCGGAAGGCGTGGGGGCCCTTCGCCAAACCGGCCCTAGCCTTCCAAAGCGCGATCGATTCGCGCCTTCATCACCTGGCTGGCCCGGAAACCGATGACCCGGCGGGGCTCGATCTCGGCCGGCTCGCCGGTCTTGGGATTGCGGCCCATGCGGGCCCGCTTGGCCCGGACCTGGAAGACGCCAAAGCCCGACAGCTTGACCTGTTCGTCACGCTCCAGCGCCTCGGCCATCAGGTCGAGCGTGCGTTCGACCAGTTCGGAGCAGTCCTGCCGCGTCAGGCCCACTTCCTCGTGGACCGCTTCGCACAGTTCCGCGCGCGTGAGTGTCGCGCCCTTCATGGGACCCCTCCCAGCCAATGTCTTAACGCCATCCATGACGCGAAAACGTCGTGCCGTCAAAGGGTTCCGCGCATGCCTGCATACGTAGGGTCAGTGACGACATCGGTTCCTTCTCCCGCTCGTCGGGAGAAGGTGGCGGCGAAGCCGTCGGATGAGGGCAGCGCCGGCCCTTGAAGGGTGCGAGGGTGCTGAACGGCGCCAGAACGTGGACGATTGGGACAGGCTGGCGCTGCCCTCATCCGACCCCCTTCGGGGGCCACCTTCTCCCGACGAGCGGGAGAAGGAAATCTACAGCCGAACCAAACACGCGCCCCAGGTCAGGCCGCCGCCCATGGCTTCCATCAGGAGCAGGTCGCCCTTCTTGATGCGGCCGTCGTCGATGGCCGTGGACAGGGCCAGCGGGATGGAGGCGGCCGAGGTGTTGGCGTGGTCGGCGACGGTCTGGACGACCTTGTGCTCATCGAGGCCCAGGCGCTTGGCGACGCCGTGCAGGATGCGCTCGTTGGCCTGGTGGGGGATGAACCAGTCGACGTCGGCGATGGTCAGGTTCGCCTTCTCCAGCGCCGCCTCGATCGATTCGGAAATGTTGACGACCGCGTGCTTGAACACCAGGTTGCCGGCCATCCGCAGCTTGCCGACAGTGCCCGTCGTCGAGGGGCCGCCGTCGACATAGAGCAGGTCCTGCTTGGTCCCGTCGCAGCGCAGGGCCCAGCTGACCAGGCCGCGGTCGGTGTTGGCGCCAGTCCCCATCACCGGCTCCAGCACCACGGCGCCGGCCCCGTCGCCGAACAGCACGCAGGTGCCGCGGTCGGTCCAGTCCATCAGCCGGGTCATGGTCTCGGCCCCGATGACCAGGGCGCACTGGCTGTTGCCCCGGCCCACGAAACCGTCGGCGACGGTCAGGGCGTAGACGAAGCCCGAGCAGACGGCCTGGACGTCGAAGGCGATGCCGACCGGACAGCCCAGCTTGCGCTGGATGATGGCGGCGGTGGCCGGGAAGGTCAGGTCGGCGGTGGTGGTGGCCACCACGATCAGATCGATGTCGGCCGGGGTCTTGCCGGCCGCTTCAAGGGCCTTCCTGGCGGCCTCGACGGCGAGGTCGGAGACGGCCTGGTCGTCGCCGGCCCGGTGGCGCTGGCGGATGCCGGTGCGCTCGCGAATCCACTCGTCGGTGGTGTCGACGATCTTCGACAGGGCTTCGTTGGTGACAATGTCGGGCGGCAGATAGGCGCCGACGCCGGTGATCGCGCTACGCAGCACTTGGGTCACTTTACTTCAGGCTCCGGAGACGGCTTGGCCAGCGCGGCCGACAGCTGTTTGACGCTGCGGTCGATCTCGGCGGCGAAATCACTTCTGGCGAGATCGGCGGCGACCACGACGGCGGCGGCGTAGCTCTTGGCGTCGGCCGAGCCGTGGCTCTTGATGACGATGCCGTTGAGGCCCAGCAGCGGGGCGCCGTTGACGGCGCCCGGATCGAGCTTGAACTTCAGGCTGTTGAGGCCGCTGGTGGCCAACAGGGCGCCCAGCATGTTGATCGGGCTGGACTTCAGGGCGGCGCGCAGCTCGCTGGCGATGAAGCGGACAACGCCCTCGGCGGTCTTCAAGAGGATGTTGCCGGTGAAGCCGTCGGTGACGACGACATTGACCGTGCCCTTGGCGATGTCGTCGCCCTCGACGAAGCCCTGGTAGTCGAACTCGAAGGCCGTGGCCTTGAGCAGGGCGTGGGCCTCGCGGACCTCTTCATGGCCCTTCTGGTCTTCGGAACCGACGTTGAGCAGACCCACCGTGGGGCGGCCGCCGCCCTGGATGGCGTGGTGGAAGGCCGCGCCCATGATGGCGAATTCGACCAGCTGTTCGGCGTCGGCGCTGACATTGGCGCCGACGTCGAGCACGGTGGTGATGCCGCCGGCCGTCGGCCAGCTGGCGGTCAGGGCCGGACGGTTGATGTCCGGACCCATCCGCAGGATCAGCATGGAGACCGCCATCAGGGCGCCGGTGTTGCCGGCCGAGACGGCGGCGACGGCCTGGCCGTCCTTCACCGCCTGCACGGCGTTCCACAGGCTGGAGCCCTTGCCGCGGCGCATGGCCTGGGCGGGCTTTTCGTCCATGGCGATGAACTTTTCGGTGTGGCGCACCTCGCTGACGGCGGCCACGGCGGGCAGCTTCGCCAGTTCGGGACCGATCCTGGCCTCATCGCCATGGATGAGAAAGCGGACTCCCGGGCCCAGTTGGCCAGAGGCGATACCAAGAGCGGGGATCACCACGGACGGGCCGTGGTCGCCGCCCATGGCGTCGACGGAAAGGATCAGCGGTTTCGACAAGACGGGCCTTTGGCTCCCGGAGACGCCTTGGTGGGACCGGCCGAACGGGGCCGGTGGGCGAAGCGGCCGGACGATAGCGCCGGGCGGGCGGGATGCAAGGGGCCGCTCATTTAAGCGTCCTTGTCCTTGCGCAGCTGGGTCAGGACGGCGAAGGGCGAGGCGGAACTGTCTTCCGGCGGCGGCTCGTAGACCGCGCCCGGCTTGCGGGGGAAGGGATCGACCTCCAGGGCCAGGTGCTCGACCACATAGGCGGCGAGGTCGACCTTTTCAGCGGTGAGGACGTCGGGCGGGTCCTCGCCCTCGGGGTCGATGTCGACCTCCAGCGATTCGGACTTCGGGGCGGCGTCGCTGCCGGCCGGCACGGCGCGGACGGTGAAGTCGCAGGTCAGGGTCTGTTCGAAGGGCTCGCCGGACAGGCTGCAGATCTGGGTCACCTCGGCCGAGAGGGAACCGTGAATCTCGGCCCCGTCGAGCCAGGGCCTGGCGCGGACGCGGGCGGTCAGGGAATCGAGGCGTTCGAGGCCCAGTTCGCGGGCGATGGCGACCCGGGTGGCGGCGTCGGCGGTCAGGTCGACCGGCGCCAGACCCCGGCCGATGTCGGCGAGGGTGACGGTGTGGGACCAGAGCGGGGTATCCATCACACCTCCGGCCATTGGGCCTCGCCGGCCAGCAGCGCCTCGGCGGGCTGGGCGGCCAGGTCTTCACGGGCCCGGACGATATAGTCGGTCATGGCGGCCGCCTTGGCGTCATCGCCGTCGTAGAGGGTGCGGGCCAGCAGGGCCTGCAGGGTGCGGGTGTCCGGCAGGCCGGCGAAGGCCTGGTCGGCCGAACGGGCCCGCCCGTAGAACGCCTCGCCCAGCTTCTTGATCCGCTTGGGCACGGCGACGTCGCCGACGCCCAGCTCGCGGAAGGCGTCGTCGAGGCCGCGGGTGAAACGGTCGACCAGGGCCTGCTTCGTTTCGCCGCTATGTTCGTCACCGCCCTTGAGGCGATCGAGCAGCAGGATGACGTGCAGGCTGTAGAGTTCGAACCGGCCCTCGCGGGTGTCGGGAACGCCATAGGTGGTGTAGAGCCCCGGCCGGCGGGCCTGGGCGACGGCGGCGGCGTAGAGGGCCTCGCCCGCGATGACGGCCGGCCTGGGCTTCCTGAACCGTTTGAAGAACATATCCGCCTCGATTTCGCCCCGCCTTCTGGCTAAAGCGGGGCATTGAACTAAGCCCCCGCGGGCGATAGGTCAAAGATTACACACCGGAGTCCGAGCTTTGATCCGCAAGTCCGCTATCGCGCTGTTCATCGGCGCCGCCGTTCTGGCCACCGGCGCCTGTACGCCGATGACCAGCTATTCCGGCTTCCAGGTCGTCGAGGCCAACCCAGCCGACGTCAAGGTCGGCGAAGACACCAAGTCGACGGTGATGACCAAGCTGGGCTCGCCCTCGGCCACCTCGCTGACCGAAAGCAACGGCGCCGTGGCCGGCCAGGAGATCAAGACGGTCTCGGCCCGCGACTCCAACCTGTGGTTCTACATGACTCAGGTCACCGACCGGGTGGCCTTCTACAAGCCGCGGGTGGCCAAGCGCGACGTCGTCGCCGTGTCGTTCGACCCGGGCAGCGAGCAGGTCATGGCGGTCAACACCTACAAGCTGGAAGACGGCAAGGTGGTGTCGTTCAATGGCAGGAAGACCCCGACCCGCGGCCGCGAGATCAGCATTCTCGAACAGCTGCTGGGCAACGTCGGCAACGGCGGCATGCTGCCCCGCGACGACAGCGAAGGCCTGCCGGGCAGCCGCCCGGGCGATCGGCAGTAGGAATATTGGGGTTCCTTCTCCCGCTTGTCGGGAGAAGGTGGCGGCCGTAGGCCGACGGATGAGGGCAGCGCTGAAGCCGGAAGGCTGGCCTGCCTTTTTTCGTGCCTCGATTCTCCTGGACCGGCGCTGCCCTCATCCGACCCGCTTCGCGGGCCACCTTCTCCCGACAAGCGGGAGAAGGATCAGGTTTGTCTGCTCAACACCGCCGCCCGGTCCTCGAAGCATTTCATCAGCCTGGCCACGGCCAGGTCGAAGTTCGACGCCAGGACGCGGTCGAGCATGGCGACCTTGAATTCGAACTCGATCTCGAAGGTGACCTCGCAGCCGTCGGCGTGGGGGACGAATCGCCAGCGGTTCCACAGGCGGCGGAACGGGCCGTAGAGCAGGTTCACCTCGATGACCCCGGCGTTCGCATCCTGGCGGACGCGGGTGGCGAACTTCTCGCGCAGGAAGGTGAAGGCGACGGCGGCCTCGGCGTCGAGGGTCACCAGGCCGGGCTCGGGCTCACGCCGGTTCCAGACCCGCATGCCAGTCACCCAGGGCACGAACTTCGGATACTGCTCGACGTCGCCGACCAGCTGGAACAGCAGGTCGGGACTGTAGGGAAGGATGCGCGTCAGCGCGTGGCGCAACTCAGGCGGCCGCTTCTTTGGCGAGCCGGGCCGCCTTCAGCCGCTCGAAGTCCTCGCCGGCGTGGTGCGAGGAGCGGGTCAGAGGGCTGGCCGAGACCATCAGGAAGCCCTTGGCGCGGGCGATCTGTTCATAGGCGGCGAACTCGTCCGGCGTCACGAAGCGGTCGACGGGGGCGTGCTTGCGGGTCGGCTGCAGATACTGGCCGATGGTCAGGAAGTCGACGCCGGCCGAGCGCATGTCGTCCATCACCTGCATGACCTCCTCCTTGGCCTCGCCCAGGCCGACCATCAGGCCGGACTTGGTGAAACGGGTCGGGTCGCGTTCCTTGACCCGCTCCAGCAGGCGCAGGGAGTTGTAGTAGCGGGCCCCCGGACGGATGGTCAGGTAGAGGCGCGGCACGGTCTCGAGGTTGTGGTTGAAGACGTCGGGGGCGGCGTCGATGACCACCCGCTCGGCCCCATCCTTGCGCAGGAAGTCGGGGGTGAGGATCTCGATGGTCGTGCCCGGGGCGGCGGCGCGGATGGCCAGCACCACGTCGGCGAAATGCTGGGCCCCGCCGTCGGCGAGGTCGTCGCGGTCGACCGAGGTGATGACGACGTGCTTGAGGCCCATCTTGGCGACGGCCTCGGCGACACGGGCCGGTTCGGTGGGGTCGAGCGGGTTGGGCTTGCCGGTGGCGACGTTGCAGAAGGCGCAGGCGCGGGTGCAGATCTCGCCCATGATCATCATGGTGGCGTGCTTCTGGGTCCAGCACTCGCCGATGTTGGGGCAGGCCGCCTCTTCGCAGACGGTGGTCAGGCCATGCTGGCGGACGATGTCGCGCGTTTCGTTGTAGCCGGCGCTGCCGGGGGCGCGGACGCGCAGCCACTCGGGCTTGCGCAGCACGGGCGAGTCCGGACGGGCCTGCTTCTCCGGGTGGCGGGGGCGGGCCTTGAGGGTGTCGATCACGGTGACCATGAGGCCTAAATCGGCTTTCCAGCGCGCCGGATCAACCCTTGGCTCGCCCTTCTCCCGCTTGTCGGGAGAAGGTGGACGCCCCCGGGTCGCGCGAGGCGCGCCCGAGGATAGACTTCGCGGCCGGATGAGGGCAGCGCCGGCTCATCGGGATGCAGCCCCTGCCGCGCCATAACGCGGGCCGATTCCAAAGGCTGGCGCTGCCCTCATCCGACCCCCTTCGGGGGCCACCTTCTCCCGACAAGCGGGAGAAGGGAACGGTGTTGCGGGAGAGCCCTTGCGGCCCCTCCCCTCCAACGCAACACTCGGCCGGATGTATCGCGGTCTGATCCTCTGCCTGGCGCTGCTGCTGACGGCCTGCGGGCAGGACGGCGGGCGGGAGCCGTTCACCGAAAGCCGCACGCCGCCGGTGATCTCGCCGCGCTTCCTGCCGCCCGAGGGTTGGGCCTGGGGGCTGGTGCAGGCGGGGGACTATCCGGCCCAGAGATATGGAGTGTCGTCGCCCTCGACGGGGCCGCTGGCCCATGTCGTGATCCTGCCGGGTTATGGCGAGAGCGCCGAGGCCTGGTTCGAGACGGCGGCTGACTTCAATGCCAGGAGCTACACCGTCTGGGTGCTGGAAGGCGCTGGCCAGGGCGGTTCGGGGCGGTTCACCCCGGCCCGTGACGTCGGCCACATCCCCGACATGGAGCCGGACCTGCTGGCGGTGAAGGCCCTTTTGCGGATGGTCATTCCGGAGGACGGCAAGCCGGTGATCCTGCTCGGCGAGCGGTCGGGGGCGGTGGTCGCCATCCTGGCGGCGCAGCGGGGGTTCGGCGGCGACGCCCTGGTGCTGCTGGCGCCCTGGAAGCCTGCCGGGGCCGGACCGCACGATGAGCTGTTCAACCGTGTCGGCCTGGGCGGCCTGCGCGAGCCCTGGGCGGCGGGCTGGACGCGCGAGGCGCCGCCCCCACCGAGCGGCGACCGCTACCGGGCTGGCGTGCAGCAGCTGTGGCAGAGGGTGAACCCGGACCTGCGCATGGGTGGGCCGAGCCTGGGCGGGCGGCTGACGATGGCCCGGGGCTGGGACCAGGCGATGGCCGCCCTGCCGGCCTTGAAGGAGCCGGTGCTGATGATCGGGGCGCCACGGTCGCTGGCGGCCGCCTGTGCGCGGGCCGCCGACTGCGCCGATCAGGCGGCGCCGGCCGGGGCTCAGGGACCCTATCTGCAGCTGGAAGCCGATTCTGTGCGGGCCGCCTGGATGGCGTCCGTGGACGGAATTGTCGCGCAACGGCGCGCTGCACGGCTTGCCGCGCAAGGGCTTGCCCCGGATCACGGCCTGTAACGGACCTTTTCAACGCGTGATGCGCTCTATACGCTCAGCCTTAATAACGGTGGGAAACAGTTCGGAGCTCCTATGCCGCGTGCTTTTGATGCGCGGGAAGTCGAACGGTCGCTCTTTACGGCCCTGATCGACGCCCGGGACGCCCACGGCGCCAAGAAATCAATTCTGGAAGACCAGAACCGCACGCCCCTCAGCTACACCGGGCTGATCCGGGCCAGCTTCGCGCTGGGCCGCAAGATCGCCCAGATCACCGAGCCCGGCGAACGGGTCGGGGTGCTGCTGCCGTCGAGCGCCGGGGTGGTGGTGACCTTCTTCGGGCTGCACGCCTTCGGGCGCGTGCCGACCATGCTGAACTTCACCTCGGGCCTGCGGAACCTGCGGGCCGCCTGCAAGCTGGCCGGGGTGAAGACGGTGCTGACGGCCCATGCCTTCATCGAACAGGGCAAGCTGCACGACCTGATCGACGCCTTGGAGGTCAACGCCAAGATCGTCTACCTGGAGGAGGTCCGTGAGAAGATCGGCCTTGCCGACAAGGCCTTCGCCGCCGCCGCCGGCCTGGCGCCGCGGCTGTTCGCCGCCAAGACCAAGCCGGACGATCCGGGCGTCATCCTGTTCACCTCCGGCAGCTTCGGAGCGCCGCGCGGGGTGGTGCTGACCCAGGCCAACCTGATCGCCAACGCCGTGCAGGTGGCGGCCCACATCGACCTGCAGCCGCATTGGGTGATGTTCAACCCGCTGCCGACCTTCCACTGCTTCGGGCTGACCGGCGGGGTGATCCTGCCGATCCTGACCGGCATGAAGGCCTTCCAGTACCCCTCGCCGCTGCACACCAAGCAGATTCCGCCGCTGATCAAGGACTGCGGGGCCTCGATCCTGCTGGCCACCGACACCTTCGTGAACCAGTACGCGCGGTCGGCGGAGCCTGGCGAGCTGTCGGACCTGGAGTTCATCGTCTGCGGGGCCGAGAAGGTGCGCGACGAGACCCACAACCTGATCCGCGACCGCTTTGGCGGCGTGCCGGTGCTGGAGGGCTATGGCGCCACCGAGGCGGCGCCCGTGGTGGCGGTCAACAAGCCGGACGACAATCGCCGGGGCACGGTCGGCGGCCTGCTGCCGGGCATGGAATACCGGGTCGAGCCGGTGGAGGGCATTCCCGGCGGCGGCAGGCTGCTGATCCGGGGGCCGAACATCATGGCCGGCTATCTGCGCGAGGACGGCGGCATCGATGCGCCGCCCGGCGGCTGGCACGACACCGGCGATGTGGTCTCCATCGACGACAACGGGACCTGGATCACCATCAAGGGCCGGGTGAAGCGGTTCGCCAAGATCGGCGGCGAGATGGTCAGCCTGACCGCCGCCGAGGATCTGGCGGCGGCGGTGTGGCCCAACGAGCGGCACGCGGTGATCTCCATGCCCGACCCCAAGAAGGGCGAGAAGCTGTTGCTGGTCACCGACCGGCGCGACGCGGCGGTGGACGCGCTGCTGCAGCACGCCCAGTCGATCGGCGCGCCGGAGCTGGCGGTGCCGCGCAAGATCCTCAAGGTTCAGGAAGTGCCGGTGCTGGGCACCGGCAAGACCGACTATGTCGCCATCCAACGGATGGCGGATGCGCAGGCCAAGGCCGCGTAGGCAAGCTCTAGAGGGAGGGGTTACCGATGGATTTCACGTTCCTGGCTCCGCAGGCCGGCAGGGTGCTCAGCCTGCTGCGCATCGTCGCCGCCTTGGCCTTCATGGCCCACGGCCTGATGAAGATCTTCCACTTCCCCGTGCCGCAGGAAGGCGCGCCCGATCCGTTGCCGACCATGCTGCTGGTCGCCGGCTGGCTTGAGATCGTCGGCGGTGGCCTGCTGGCGCTGGGCCTGTTCACCCGGCCGGTGGCCTTCGTGCTCTCGGGAATGATGGCGGTGGCCTACATCATGGCCCACTGGAAATTCGCCCTGCCGCCGGCCCAGGGCTTCTATCCGGCCCTGAACCACGGCGAGCCGGCCCTGCTGTTCTGCTTCATCTTCCTCTACCTGGCATGCGCCGGCGGCGGACCGTGGAGCCTGGACAGCATCGTCCGCAAGCGGCCGTGACATGAGCGAGACGGCCGCCCTGCCCTGGCTTGGCGGCCGGTCGTTCACCGACGCCAAGGCCGAGTACGACGAACGCGGCTTCGTCATCTTCGAACGCGTGCTGGACGAGGCGGCGCTGGCCGACCTGCGGGCGGCGCTCGAACCGAATTTCACGAAGTTCGGGCGCAACGACTTCGAGGGCGAGCGGACCAACCGCGTCTACGCCCTGCTGGCCAAGGGCCGGGTGTTCGCCGACCTGGCGACGCATCCTCTGGCGCTGGCCTTCGCCGAGGCGGAGCTGGGGCCTACCTGCCTGCTGTCGGCCTGCCTGGCGATCAACCTGCATCCCGGCGAGACGGTGCAGCCCTGGCACACCGACGACGGCGGCATCCAGGCGCCGCGCCCGCGCAGGGCCTGGGGCGTCAGCTGCTTCTGGGCCATCGATGAGACGACGGAGCTCAATGGCGCGACCGAGGTGATCCCCGGCAGCCACCTGTGGGGCGAGACGATGATCGAGGGCAGCGCCGCGCCCGCCAGCTTCCAGACCGGCGCCTACCGGCCGGACGACAGCGACCCCGGCGCGCGGGCCGATGCGGTCAAGCTGGTCATGCCGGCCGGCTCCCTGGCCATCGCCAAGGGCACGCTGCTGCATCGCGGTGGCGCCAACCGCTCGGACAAGGCCCGGCTGATCATCACCCCGCAGTACTGCGCCGGCTGGGCGCGGCAGCTGGAGAACATGACCCTGGCCGTACCACCGGACGTGGCGGCGACGTTGCCGGAGCGAGCGCGGGAACTCCTCGGCTATTCGATCCACCCGCCGTTCATGGGCTATGTGGACGGGGTGCATCCGAAGCGGTTGCTGGCGCAGTGACTCCGACGGCTGGAGGTTCCCGCCAGCCCCCCCCACCGCCCGTCATCCTAGGCCTTGTGCCTAGGACCCACGGCTCGGCCGCCGCGATCTTCTGCCTTGGAGGCGCGGCCGCGCCTCCACACCACCGTGAGTGCGGCGGACGCGTGGGTCCTAGGCACAAGGCCTAGGATGACGGTGGTTGGTGGGGGCGGGTGGAGCGCGAAATCCCTACCCGCTGAACTGTTCCGCCAGCACGCGCTCTTCCAAACTCCGGCCGGCGTCGAACATCATCGCCATGCTGACGCTGCGGTCCTCGCCGACGTGGACCTCGACGATGTCGCGGACCTCGAAGTTGTCGGCCACGGCGCTGACCGGGCGCTTGTCGGCCTCCAGGACCTCGATGGTCACCCGGGCGGTGTGGGACAGGAGGGCGCCGCGCCAGCGCCGGGGGCGGAAGGCGCTGATCGGGGTCAGGGCCAGGACCTTGGCGTCGATGGGGACGATAGGGCCATAGGCGGAGAGGTTGTAGGCGGTCGAGCCGGCCGGGGTGGCGACCAGGACGCCGTCGCAGACCAGCTCGCCCATCCGCACCTTGCCGTCGATGGAGATGCGCAGCTTGGCGGTCTGGCGCGTCTGGCGCAGCATCGACACCTCGTTGATGGCCAGGGCGCGGTGCTGGCGCCGGTGGCTGTCGATGGCGACCATGGTCAGGGGGTGGATGACGGCGCGCTCGGCGGCGTTGACCCGCTCGATCAGGCCCTCCTCGCTGTACTCGTTCATCAGGAAGCCGACCGAGCCGCGGTTCATGCCGTAGATGGGCTTCGCCAGCTTCATGGTGCGGTGCAGGGTTTCCAGCATGAAGCCGTCGCCGCCGAGGGCGACGATGACCTGGGCCTCGGCCTCGGGCACGGCGCCATAGCGGGCGCCCAGGGCCTCCATGGCCTCCTGCGCTTCGGGCCGGTCGCTGGCGGCGAAGGCGATGCGGGTGAGGGCGGGCTTGGCGTCGAACATCGGGGGGCAGAAAGGCCCGACCGATCGGCGGTTGTCAAACGATCGCGACGGCCTGACGGAAGGCCATGCCGGCGATGTCCTTATCGTACGAGGGGCCAAAGGCGCCGATGGCGCGGCGCGTGCCCTCGGTCCCGCCGCCCGGCAGGCCGTTGTTCAGCTCGCGGACCTGCTCGAGGATGTCGGCGAAGGCGCCCTTGTCGATGCCGACCGCCACGCAGGCCAGGGCCAGCAGTTCCGGCCGGTCGCTGTCGATGGCGCGGCGAATGTGGTCGGGTTGGAAGCCGCCGAGGGTGGCCAGGGCTGTGACGAAGATGTTGAGCTTCCGCTCACGCAGCATGCGCACCAGGAAGCCGGGGCGCAGTTGGCCGGCCTCGTGCAGCTTGCCGACCAGGCGGCGTTCGTTCTCGGCTTCGTCCTGCCAGGCCATGTTGTTCAGGGTCTGGCCGGCGCTGGGGCTCGAATGGGCCTCGCGCACCGAATCGGCCAGCACCGCGTCGATGACGCCGGGCTCGAGCCGGAAGCGGTCGGTCAGCGCGCCGCGCAGCGACTGGCCGACCCAGAGGTAGAGGCGCAGGGCCAGGTCCGACGACAGGCGGGGGTGGCGGGCCAGGGGGCTGCGCAGGGCGGCGTGGCGGCGGCTGATCTCGACCAGCCGGGCCATGCCCTCGTCGCTGACGGCGGCGCTGTCGTTGGCGGCCAGGGCGGTCAGCACGGCCGGCTCGTCGGTGGCCAGGATGGCCTCGACGACGGTGGAGGTGATCTTGCCGCGGCGGGCGACGGCGATCTGATGGTCGAGGGTGGCCTCGACCAGGACGCGGATCAGGTCGTGGTCGCGCAGCACCGGGCTGTTGGCGATGATCGGGGCGGCGACGGCGATGTCGTCCAGCGCCAGGACGTTGATCAGGGCCGGCGGGGCCCAGCTGGCCGTGGACAGCTTTTCGGACAGGCGGATGCGGATGTCGCGCTCGGCCTCGGCCACCAGCTGCATGAAGATGGAGCCGAGCAGGCCCTGGACGCTGTCGGTGTCGATGACGTCGGAGGCGGCGTTGCAGAGGCCGATGATGCTCTCGAGCAGGCGTTCGCGAGCGGCGGGCGCGCGGTTGCGGGCCAGGTCGAGAAGATCGGCAGTCTGGGCGGCCAACGCCACGGGCATCCCCGAATCGATGCGGTGATCTTCAACCTGACGGCCGGGCGTGAAAACATGCTTAAAACCGAGAGCGAGTCTTCAGAACTCGGACAGGGAGAAATGTCGCATGGCTGCCAAGGTGATCCTCGCGCTGGACCAGGGCACGACCAGCACCCGGGCGATCGTCTTCGACACGGCGGGCAAGCCGCTGGCCGACGCGACGCGGCCGCTGCGCCAGAGCTATCCGGCCGATGGCTGGGTGGAGCATGACGCCGACGAGATCTGGACGGCGGCCCAGGCGGTGTTGCGCGAGGCGCTGGCCAGCTCCGGGCGGGCGGCGGGCGATGTGGCGGCCATCGGCATCACCAACCAGCGCGAGACGGTGGTGATCTGGGACAAAAAGACCGGGCGGCCGATCCATCCGGCCATCGTCTGGCAGGATCGGCGGACGGCCGATGTCTGCGAGGCGCTGGTGCGGGCCGGGGTCGAGCCGCGGGTGACGGAGGTCACCGGGCTGCTGCTGGATCCCTATTTCTCGGCGACCAAGATCGCCTGGCTGCTGGACAAGGTTCCCGGGGCCCGGGCCCGGGCCGAGGCCGGCGAGCTCTTGGCCGGGACGATGGATACCTGGTGCATCTGGAAACTGACCGGCGGGGCGGTGCATGCCACCGACGCGACCAACGCCTCGCGGACCCTGCTGTTCGACATCGAGGCGCAGGCCTGGTCGGACGAGATGCTGGAGATGTTCGAGGTTCCGTCGGCCCTGCTGCCGAAGGTGCTCGACTGCGCCGACAACTATGGGGAGACGACGGCGGAGCTGCTGGGGGCGGCGGTGCCGATCCGCGGCGTGGCCGGCGACCAGCAGGCGGCGCTGATGGGGCAGGGCTGTATCCGGGCCGGGGAGATGAAGGCCACCTATGGGACGGGCTGTTTCATGCTGCTCAACACCGGCGAGGCGCGGCCGGTGTCGCGCTCGCGGCTGCTGACGACGGTGGCGGCGCGGGTCGGCGGGCGGGTGACCTATGCGCTCGAAGGCTCGATCTTCGTGGCCGGGGCGGCGATCCAGTGGCTGGGCGAGGGGCTGGGGATGACCGGCGGACCGCGGGCGGCCGAGGCCCTGGCGCGGACGGCGAAACCGGGGAGCGGGGTGGTGGTGGTGCCGGCCTTCACGGGTCTTGGCGCGCCCTGGTGGGACGCCGAGGCGCGGGGAGCGATCTTCGGGCTGACGCGGGACGCCGGGCTGGCGGAGATCGCGGCGGCGACGTTCGACGCCTGCGCCCTGCAGACGCGGGACCTGATCGAGGCGATGCAGGCCGACGCGGCCGAGGCGTTCGGCGAGGCGGCGGAGCTGCGGATCGACGGGGGGATGTCGCGGAGCGCCTGGTTTTCGCAGCGGCTGGCGGATCTGACGAACCTGCCGGTGTTTCGGGTGAACTATGAGGAGACGACAGCGCTGGGGGCGGCGTTGTTCGCTGGGGTCGGGGCGGGGGTGTTCGCGAGCGTGGAGGAGGCGGCGAAGGCGCGGCCGGATGGGGAGCTGCTGAGGAGCGCCATCGATGACCACGCGCGGGAGAGTGCATACGCGCGCTGGCTGGATGCGGTGGCGCAGGTGAGGGGGACGTAACCCCCACATCCGATTATCCCGACGAAAGTCGGGACCCAGTGTCCACCAGCGGAACAGGCGCTGGCGCTCTTCAGAGCTGAACCCACATGCAGATTGCCAGCTGGGTCCCGACTTTCGTCGGGATAATCGGAATTTTGGGATAGGGCGCGGGTAAAGCCTTTGCTTGACGTGACAAGCGCCCGGCGCGACTTTCCAAACAACAGTTTCAAATCGGGAAGGAACACCGTCATGGCCGATGGGTCCACGCCAGCGTCGTCGCTGAAGGACAAGGTCTCCGCCGAGGAGTGGAAGGCGCGGGTCGATCTGGCGGCGCTGTACCGCCTGGTGGCGCTGCACGGGTGGGACGACATGATCTTCACCCACATCTCGGCCCGCATCCCGGGGCCCGAGCACCACTTCCTGATCAATCCCTACGGCATGTTCTTCGACGAGATCACCGCTTCTTCGCTCGTGAAGATCGACCTCAACGGCGTGGTGCAGCAGGAGACGCCCTACTTCATCAATCCGGCGGGCTTCACCATCCACTCGGCCGTGCACGCGGCCCGCGAGGACGCTCAGTTCGTCATGCACCTGCATTCGGACCAGGGCGTCGCGGTGGCGGCCCAGAAGGAAGGGGTGCTGCCGCTCAGCCAGCATGCGCTGATCGTCATCCCACAGCTGGCCTATCACGACTACGAAGGCATCGCCCTGAACCTCGACGAGCGCGAGCGGCTGGTGGCGGACCTGGGGCCGACCAAGCGGCTGATGATGCTGCGCAACCACGGCACCCTGGCCGTAGGCGCGACGGCGGCGGAGTGTTGGCTGGGGATGTTCTACCTCGAGCGGGCCTGCGCCCAGCAGGTGATGGCGCTGAGCGGCGGCCGCGAGAATGTGCTGCTGGCCCCGGAAGGCGCGCAGGCCGAGGTGCGCGGGCAGATGGGCAATGGCATGGGGCCGATCGGCAACCTGGCCTGGCCCGGCTGCCTTCGGCAGCTGGATCGCGGATCGCCGGGCTACGACGCATAATTGCGCACCGTCGGTCGGTGAACGTATTCGGCGAAGGCGTCTGCCCTCTGGGCGGGCGCCTTTGTCGTAAGGAAAATTTGTTGCAGGGCTTTGCGGCTCGCGGCGTTGAAAAGCGAGCGGTGGCAGGGCATTCGAAGGCCATTGTTTCAGCGTTGCAACAGGCCTGACACGGTAGCGGAACGGGGAGCGGCTTTACAGAGGCAGCCCTTGATCCAGATAGCGCGTTCAACGACCGCTCAGCCTTGAGCGCCCGGGAGTGTTTTGTGGTCCGTCGTCATTTCTTCCTGATCGCCGCCGGCGCGGTGTTGCTGCTGATGGTGGTGCTCGGCGGCCTGAAGATGGCGACCGGCGGCGAGGACATGAAGGGCAAGGGCGGCGGCGGCCGGGCGGCCAGCGTCGCGCCGGTGGTGGTCGCCGAGCGGCCGTTCGCCGACAAGATCTCCGTGCTGGGCGTCGCCAAGGGCCGCCAGTCGGTGACGATCACCTCCGACACTGCCGAGCTGGTCACCGCCGTGCATTTCCGCGACGGCGAGGCGGTGTCGCGCGGTCAGGTCCTGGTCACGCTGAAGGCTACGGAACAGGACGCGGGTGTCGCCGAGGCGCAGGCCCGCGAGAACCAGGCGGAGCGGGACTACGCTCGCTGGAAGACCCTTGCCGACAAGGGCATCGCGCCGAAGGCGACGGCCGAGCAGTATCTGGCGGCGCTGGAAACCGCCCGGGCGAGCACCGGCGCGGCTCGCGCCCGCCGGGGTGACCGGGTGATCCGGGCGCCGTTCGCCGGCGTCGTGGGCCTCAGCGACATCGCCCCGGGGGCCCTGATCAGCCCCGGGTCGCCGATCGTCAGCCTCGATGACCTGGGCCTGATCCGCGTCGATTTCGACGTGCCGGACCGCTATCTCTCCGTGCTGCGCCAGGGCTCGCCGATCGTGGCGACGCCGGACGCCTATCCCGACCAGAGCTTCACCGGCCGCATCGCCCAGATCGACACCCGCATCGACACCGCCACCCGGGCCATCACCGCCCGGGCCGAGTTCGCCAACGCCGGCGGCCGCATCAAGCCCGGCATGATGATGCGGGTGAACGTCGAGCACGGCCAGCGCACGGCGCTGTCGGTTCCGGAAAGCGCCATCCAGAACGAGGGCGACCAGGCCTTCGTCTACATCATCACCCCGCGCGGCGAGGGCGCCGTGGCGCGCAAGGTGCTGGTCACGCCCGGTGTCAACGAAGGCGGCTTCGTCGAGCTGATCGACGGCGTCAAGGCCGGCGACAAGGTGGTGGCCGATGGCCTCAACCGCCTGCAGGACGGCCAGCAGGTGCGGCTGCCGGGCCAAAGAGGCGGCCAGGGCAAGGGCGGGACGCGGTCCAAGGGCGGGAACTGATGCTCTCCGACCTTTCCGTCCGCCGGCCGATCTTCGCCGCCGTCGCGGCCATCATCCTCTGCGTCATCGGTCTGGCGGCCTTCGCCGCCCTGCCGATCCGCGAGCTGCCCAATGTCGACCCGCCGGTGGTGTCGATCTCGACCACCTATCGCGGGGCTTCCGCTGAAGTCATCGAGGAGCGGATCACCCAGGTGATCGAGCGCCAGGTGTCGGGCGTGCAGGGCATCGACCGGGTCAACAGCTCCAGCCGCGACGGGGTCAGCCGGGTCAACATCACCTTCACCCTGGACACCAACCTGGAGACCGCCGCCAACGACGTCCGCGACGCCGTCAGCCGGGTGACGGCCAACCTGCCTGACCAGGCCGATCCGCCGCAGATCGCCAAGGCCACGGCTGACGGCTCGCCGATCATCATCCTCAACATGACCTCGACGACGCAGACGCCGATCGAGATGGCCGACTACGCCGACCGCAACCTGGTCGAGCGGCTGTCGACCATTCCGGGCGTCGCCACCGTCGGCCTGGCCGGGGCGCCGCTCTACACCATGCGCATCTGGCTGGACGCCGACGCCATGGCGGCGCGGGGCCTGACCGTCGACGACGTCGAGACGGCGCTGAACAGCCAGAACGTCGAGCTGCCGGCTGGCTCGCTGGAGAGCCAGAGCAAGGACTTCACGATCCGGGTCAACCGCGGCTACTCGCGGCCCGAGGACTTCGCCAAGCTGCCGGTCAAGGCGGCGACCAGCGGCAGTCAGACCACCACGGCTGCGACGGGGGTGGCCGGCGCCACCGCGACCAGTTCCAACAATGGCCAGGTGCAGAGCGCCGGCATCGACAACCCCGCCTATGTCACCCGCCTGGGCGACATCGCCCGCATCGAGGAAGGGCCGGACGAGCGGCGCAAGCTGTTCCGGGGCAACGGCGTCCTGCAGATCGGCATCGCCCTGACCCGCCAGTCGCAGGCCAACGACCTGAAGATCGCCGACCTCGCCAAGGCCGAGGTGGCCAAGATCAACGAGAATCTGCCGGCCGGCACAAAGCTGATCGTCGCCGTCGACAGTTCGGAGTTCACCGCCGAGGCGATCCGCGAGGTGTGGATCACCATGGGCATCGCCCTGTTCCTGGTGGCGCTGGTCAACTTCGTCTTCCTGGGCAGCTGGCGGGCGGCGGTCATCCCCTCGGTGGTGGCCCCGATCTGCCTGATGTCGACCTTCATCGTCCTGGCCCCGCTGGGCTTTTCGCTGAACCTGCTGACCCTGCTGGCCCTGGTCTTGAGCATCGGCCTGGTGGTCGACGACGCCATCGTCGTGGTCGAGAACATCCAGCGGCGGGTCGACGACGGCGAACCGCCGGCGGTGGCGTCCATGCGCGGGGCGCGTCAGGTGTTCTTCGCCGTGGTGGCGACGACCATCGTTCTGATCAGCGTGTTCGCGCCGCTGATGTTCCTGCCCGGCTACATCGGCCGGCTGTTCGTCGAGCTGGCGGTGGCCATTGCCTCGGCCGTGGCCTTCTCGGCCCTGCTGGCCCTCAGCCTGTCGCCGATGATGGCCTCCAAGCTGCTGCGGCCGGCCCACAGCGAGGGCTGGCTGGCCCGCAAGGTCGACGCCGGCATGACCCGGCTGCGGACCAGCTATCACGACAGCCTCGACATGCTGCTGGGCTGGCGGGCGGCCAGCATCGGGGCGGGGGTGCTGGTGGTGGTGCTGATGGGGCTGGCGGCGCTGCTGTTCACCACCATCCCGCAGGAGCTGGTGCCCAACGAGGACCGGGGCCGCGTCGATGTCAGCATCAACGGCCCGGAAGGGGCCGGCTACGAATACACCCTGAAAGCCGCCTATGCCGTCGAGAAACAGCTCAAGCGCTACTACGACGAGGGCGAGGCCGAGCGCTATGTCGTCAGCGTGCCGCGCTTCGGCCAGAGCCAGTTCAACACCGGCAACGGCGTGCTGGTCATGAAAGACTGGGGCGACCGCAAGAAGACCTCCGACGAGGTGGCGGCGGAGCTCAACAAGTCGCTGAGCGGCATCACCGGGGTGCGGGCCGTGGCCAGCGTGCGCGGGCCGTTCCAGCGGGGTGGTGGCGGCGGCGGGGGAGGTGGCGGCAGCAATGTCGACCTGATCGCGCTGGGCAACGACTACGCCGAGATCAACCGCTGGCTCCAGCCCTTGCTGGAAGCCGCCCAGAACAATCCGGGCTTCGCGCGGCCGCGCATCGACTATGAGCCCAACGCCCCGCGGCTGTCGGTCGACATCGACCGCGACAAGGCCGCCGCCGTCGGCGTCTCAGCCCAGTCGGTGGGCCGGGTGCTGGAGACCATGTTCGGCTCGCGGCGGGTCGGCACCTACATCAAGAACGGCCAGGAGTATAACGTCGTCGTCCAGACCGAGCTGGAGCGGCGGCGGACCATCGACGACCTCAACAGCCTGTATGTGCGGTCGGGGTCGGGGGCGCTGGTGCCGCTGTCCAGCGTGGTCGACACCAAGGTGCGGGGTGACATCCCTGACCGGCCACGGGTCGACCGCCTGCGGGCCATCACCCTGACCACCCAGCTCAACCCCGGCTACACCGTGGCCGACGCCATCGACTTCCTGAGGGCCGAGGCCGCCAAGCAGCAGAGCTCCGCGGTGACCGTGGCCTGGGGCGGCCAGGCGCGGGACTTCCTGGAGGCCTCGGGCGCCGTTGGGCTGGCGTTCGGCCTGGCGCTGCTGCTGGTCTTCCTGGTGCTGGCGGCGCAGTTCGAGAGCTGGATCCATCCGGCGGTAATCATGCTGACCGTGCCGCTGGCGGCGCTGGGCGGGCTGTTCGGGCTGCTGATCACCGGCTCGACGATCAACACCTACAGTCAGATCGGGTTGGTCATCCTGATCGGCATCGCCGCCAAGAACGGCATCCTGATCGTCGAGTTCGCCAACCAGATGCGCGACCAGGGCCGAAGTATCCGCGAGGCGGTGATCGAGGCGGCGAGCCTGCGGCTGCGGCCGATCATCATGACCAGCATCTCGGCCGGGTTCGGGGCGCTGCCGCTGATCCTCTGGCAGGGGGCCGGCGCCGAGAGCCGCAAGACCATCGGGGTGGTCATCTTCTTCGGGGTCATGGTCTCGACCATGCTGACCCTGTTCATCGTGCCGGTGTTCTACAACCTCTTGGCCCGGTTCACGAAGTCGCCGGAGTACACCGCCAAGCAGATCGAGGCCTTCGAGGCGGAAGAGGAAAACCTCAAGAAGGCGGCGGAGTAGCGCGCGCTAGGCTCGCGGCCGCTTGAAGAACATCGTGTGCACGACGTTCGTCATCATCGGGTTGAACATCGAGGTCGTGGAGACCAGCTCCCAGCCATCGGCGCCGGCCTTGTCCAGTTCCGACTGAAGGACCTTGCGATCCTTGGTGTCGACGACTTTGTATTCCCATTTCTGCAACATCGTTTCTTCCTCGCATTCGAGGTCCTGGACATCGACGTCGAGGGCGGCGGCGAGCGCTTTCCTCGACTGAAGTGACGCCGACCCATCGCTTTCTATGCGCTGGATGGTCCGCAGGTTGAGCCCGGAGGCGATCGCCAGCTCTTCCTGGGACCAGGATCTCTGCCGTCTCGCCTTGAGCACCGACGCCGTGTTGATCTTCATCGACTGTCCTTGACCGGTTGATGTCCGGAGGTTCCGCCGCCCTGGCGGACAGCGCTACGACGTCCCGCCGACGCGAGGGCGACGATCAGCTGACAACGTAACGACAGTCTTACGACAGTGCAGGCCAATTCGACGATTTCAGACCAGGTTGGCCTGATCGGTCAGCTTTCCGAGCGCAGGGTCTCGAGGATCTTGGCGTCGCTGCGGCGCAGGGCCAGGGTCAGGACAGCGGCCAGGACAGCGGGGACGATCGCCCAGGGCAGGTAGGCCACGGTCGCGGCCAGGAAGGTGGCCAGGCCGATCAGGCCGCCGACGCCGAAGATGGCCAGGGCGATCAGCCAATGGACGTTGCCCCGGCGGCGGAAGTCGGCGCGCCTGCCCGGCTTCTGATGCCACAGGCTGATCATGCCGGCCGACCAGGCCGAGGCGGCGCAGCCCAGCGTGGCGGCGATGCCGGCGACCGGGGCCAGGACGATCAGGCCGGCCAGCGGCAGCCCCAGCAAGGCGCCGGTGGGAATCAGTCCGGCCCAGAGCTTGGCGCGGTTCACGACGCTGAACGGGGCAGGGGCGGCGACCAGCAGGTCGGGGGCGTCCTCGGCCGAGACGGTGATCCAGGTGAAGCTGGCGGCCAGCTGGCCGGCGACCACCGCCAGGGCGGCGGCGCCGGCCGGCAGCAGCATGGTCTTGCCCTCGCCGGCGTTGCGCAGCAGCACGAAGGCCAGGGGGATCAGGTAGAGGACGCGCAGCAGCACCTGGCTGAACAGGGCGATGTCGCGCAGCAGCAGGCGCAGCTCCTTGCGCAGGGTGGCGCTGAAGGCCCCGCCGGCGAAGGCCCCGGCGCGGCCGGCCCGGCGCTTGGAGGTGTCGGCCCCGATCGCCGAGGCGGCGTCGCGGGCGAAGCGGCGGCCAAGGCCCTGGTTGACCAGCAGGAAGACAATCAGGCAGGCGCCGACCATGATCAGCAGCGGGATCGGTTCGCCGACGGCGGCGCGGGCCGGGATGTCGGCGCCGGGCGGCAGGGCCAGGGTGGTCTCGCCGGTGAAGTAGCGGCCGATCCAGCCCCAGCGGCTGTAGCTGCTGGAGCCGCGCATCATCTGCGGCAGCTGGAAGGCCAGGAACAGGCTGGCGCCGACCACGGCGGCCAGCACCTGGGCGAAGGTGCGGGTGCGGCGGGGGCCGAGCAGGCGGAACAGGAAGGTGGTCAACAGCAGGCCTGTGGCGCTGGCCAGCAGGCCGAGGGCCAGCAGTACGGCGATCGCCCCCAGCCACTGCGGCGTGCCGGTCAGGGCGATGGGGACCAGCAGGCCCACCCCGAGGACCAGCCAGAAGATGGTGGCCGAAAAGGCGATGCCGGCGAAGCGGACGGTCAGCAGGGTGCGCGGCGGCAGGGGCGAGGAAAACAGGAGGTCGAGGTCGCCGCGCACGTAGAGCACCTGGGCGGCGCGGGCCAGGGTCGAGGAGACCATCAGGGTGAAGATCAGGGCGATGACCATGTCGACCGCCAGGGCGATCGGCGGGGTCAGCACAAAGCCCATCTCGCGCACCGCCAGGCCGATGGGGATGCCGACGCCGATCAGGGCGATAAGCACGACGGCGAGGGCGACCAGCTGGATCACCCGCGCCTTGTCGCGGCGGCTCTCGCGCCACAGCAGGCGCAGCTCGTGGCCGATCAGCCAGGGAATGGAACCAGGCTTCACTGGGCGGCCGCCGGCTCGGTCAGCTGCAGGAACATGTCTTCGAGGGTGGCGTCGCCCGATCCGCCGAGAGCGCGCAGTTCGCTGAGGCTGCCCTCGGCGCGCATGCGGCCGCCCTGGATGATGCCGATGCGGTCGGCCATGCGCTCGGCGACCTCGAGGATGTGGGTGGTCAGGATGACGGTGCCGCCCTGGCGCACCCGCTGGGTCAGCACGTCCTTGACCTGGCGGGCCATGGCGGCGTCGAGGCCGGTCAGCGGCTCGTCGAGCATCAGCAGCTTGGGATCGTGGATCAGGGCGCCGGCCAGGGCGGTCTTCTGTTTCATCCCGCGGGAGAAACCCTCGCAGCGCTGGGCCCGCTCCTCCCAGAGGCCGAGCCATTTGAGCAGTTCCTCGGCCTTGCCGCGGGCGGTCTTGCCGTCGACGCCCCAGAGGCCGGCGACGAATTCCAGATACTCCATCGGATTGAGCCGGTCGTAGAGCATCGGCTCGTCCGGGGCCCAGGCGGTAATCGCCTTGGCGGCGGCTGGATCGCGCAGGGCGTCGATGCCGAAGACGCTGATCGAGCCGCTGGTCGGGGCCAAGAGGCCGGCGACCATCCGCAGCGTCGTGGTCTTGCCGGCCCCGTTGGGGCCGAGCAGGGCGTAGAGCTCGCCGGATCGCACCGTCAGGTCGAGGTCGGCGACGGCCGCCTTGCCGCCGAAGGTCTTGTTCAGGCGGCTCAGCACGAGGGCGTCGGTCATGGGAAGGGGCGCCTGGGGTGAGGATCAGCAGGGGTTGTTATTGCAGGGCCGGCGGCCACACTCAACGGAGCGATGGCGCATCGCGCTCTACTCGGCGGCATTCTCGGCAAGGCGCAGGGGATAGTCGATCGGGCTGTCCAGGAGCGCGAAGGCCGGGGAATCGCCCAGCCAGGGCTGCCTGCGCGTGACGCTGGCCAGGTCCGGCGCGCTGAACACGTAGCGTTCGTCATAGCGAAGGTAGAGGGCGTTGAAGAACTGCTCGAGCCGCAGCGGGCTGTCGGGCGGCGGGAAGCTGTCGAGCACCTGGCCGGCCAGCTCGGGCTGCATGTTGACCATGGCGATCGACACCGCCTCATACCGGCTGACGTCGTCGCGGATGCCGCGCCTGCCGGTGAGTTCACGCAGGGCCGTGTGGAACCGGATGATGGTCTCGACCGGCTCTCCGCCCGCCCGGATCGCGATGTCATTGGCGAGCAGCTGCCGCGTGGGCGAGGCCGATTCGGGCTCGGTCTCGGCGATCGCCGCCTGGGCCAGCTGGTTGGCGCGGATCACGAAGAGGTAGCCGAAAACCATGGCCGGATAGGTGATGTGCAGGTTGGTGCACTCACCGATCGTCTCCTCCATGCGGTTGGTCAGGTTCCGAAAGGCCCCGGTCATGCCCTTGCAGGAGACGGCGAGGACCGGACCCAGCCCGGGCTTGTTGACCACCACATCGACATTCTTGGTCTTCAGCCCGCCAAGGATGGTGGCCTCGCCGCCGGTCGCCACGGCCGGGTCAAACACCAGCTGCATGCCGCGCTTTGTGCGGATGGCGACAAAGGGCGGACGCGGGGTGATGTCTTCGGGAAGGAAGCCGCCCTCGAGCACCAGGCGGCAGGCGACGTACCAATGCAGCGGCTTGATGTGCTGCTGGCCCTGCGTCGCGCCCTGATGGGTCGCGAACCGGCGCAGGGCTTCGGCCTGTCCAACCCAGGCGCAGACCCGGCTCGGCTCCTCGTCAGGCGGTGGCGGCATTATGCCTCCACAGCCGCAGCAGATTGAGGGCTGAGCGAAGGGTCGCATCCTCGGACGCCGAGACCGGCCGGCTGGCCGGAACGAGCAGCTGGCCGGCTTCGCGAGGCTCCAGCTTGAGCATGCCGCCGCCCAGGGGGTGGCCCTCCAGTTCGCAGCTCAGCTGAACGAGCGGCGTCGACCACTGCGACGCCAGCCGCTGCAGGCCTTCGGCGCATTTGGCGGTCACGGCGTGGACGGAGTTTGTGCAGGAGGCCCCTGCGTCGTTGCGGACCAGGCTGGGCGAGGCGCCGGACATGTAGCTGAGGAAATAGCTGGGGACCCGGACATCCGGAACCGACCACCAGGGGTTCCGGACGCGGCATTTGTAGGCCGTTTGAGCCACCCGCGCCCTTTCCGTCGACAGGTAGCGCAGGACCGCCTTGGGCAGGTCCGCCGTCTTCGGAAGATTGAGCAGCAGGTAGGGATCGTCCTTGCCGCGCCAGGCCTCCAGGGTCGCCGCATTGACCGCCTTGCTCTTCAGCGCCCGGCCGTTGCGAACCGTCGGGCGCAGATACTGCCCGGGAATCTTCAGCCGCGCCGCCTCGGACGGCCGCAGATGGAAGAAGTCGTTGGCCCCGCTGATGTAGCCGATGCCGACCGAGGCGACATCGGACAGCCGTTGCGACCGGCCCGCGGCCTCCAGGTACAGGTCCCTCGCGCCCTGCGGCATGAGGTAGGGGCGAAGCCGCCGTTTCCAGGCCGTACGCCACTCGGCGACGTCAATCCGCTCGAAGGCGTTGGGTGGAACGGGAATGGGAAAGAAGCGATCGAGGGCGGTGAAACGAATCTCCGTCGTCGCGCCGCCGAAGCCGTCGGCGAAGAGCAGCCAGCAGTCCTCCGACAGGTCCGGAAACAGCTTCTCCCGGATCGCCACGACGTGGACGGTCCGGAAATGGGCGGTCAGATGCTCCAGCACCGGCGCGGCGTAGGGGGCGTGGCCAATCTCGGCCGGGACCACGAACGCCATCCGGCCGCCAAGCTTCAGCAGGCCGGTGGCGGCGACGACAAACGGCGCCCAGGACGAGGTGAGCCCGGTGAACTGGGCGCCAAGCTTCTTGCAATGGGCCAGGGCGCGGGCGCGGGTGGGGCCGCTGAACGACTGATAGCGGATGAAGGGAGGATTGCCGGCGACGCAGTCGAAACGCTCGTGGGTTCTCATCGCCCAGTCGAAGAAGTCCTCCACCAGGACGGTCGCGCCGGGCGCGGCCTGGCTGGCCAGCGCCGCGGTCTCGCGGTCCCGCTCGATGCCCGTGCTGTTGGGGTGGGCGGCGATGAACCGGCCATCGCCGCAGGACGGATCCAGCAGCCGGTCGTCCTCGCTCCTGACTGCCCACATCACCAGGGAGCTGACCACCTCGGCCGGCGTGAAGTATGCGCCCGAAAGTTTTTGACGTGTCGGCGCGGCGAGCCCCACTACCAATCCCTTTCCTGGCAGAGCGAATGCGCTGCTATGCGCTCCGCCTGGGAGCCCTGAATCGTTCGGCGATCATGCGGCATGAAAGCCTGTTTGTCACCGTTCCCTTTACGTTCCGTTGCGCCTTCGGCGATCGCCCGGAAAGCGTCAGGTTCGGGGGCGATGGTGTTTCTCCGCTTCCACGCCTAAACAGGGCCGAATATTGCGACCTGGAACGGTGTTTGAGCATGGATGACGGAGCGACGGCGGTGGAGCGGCAGGATATCGCGCTGTTGCGCCGGCTGGAGGAACGGGTGCTCTGGCTGGCCAGCTGGACGATCCATAACGCCAACCACCTGCGTGAGAGTCGCGACGGGCTGAAGGTCGGCGGCCACCAGGCGTCCTGCGCCTCGATGACCACCCTGATGACGGCCCTCTATTTCCGCAGCCTGCGGCCGCAGGACCGGGTGGCGGTGAAGCCGCACGCCAGCCCGGTGTTCCACGCCATCCAGCACCTGTTCGGCCGCCAGACCATTGACCAGCTGCAGCGTTTCCGCAGCCTCGGCGGGGCGCAGTCCTATCCCTCGCGGACCAAGGACATCGACGACGTCGACTTCTCCACCGGCTCGGTGGGGCTCGGCGTGGCGATGACCGCCTTCGCCAGCCTGACGCAGGACTATCTGGCGGCGCGCGGGGCGATCAAGCCGGACGCCATGGGGCGGATGATCTCGCTGCTGGGCGATGCGGAGCTGGACGAGGGCAACATCTACGAATGCCTGATCGAGGCCTGCAAACACGACCTGCGCAACACCTGGTGGATCGTCGACTACAACCGCCAGAGCCTGGACGCGACGACCTCGGACCGGATGTTCACCCGCTATGGCGAGATCTTCGAGGCCGCCGGCTGGCGGGTCGAGACGCTGAAGTGGTCCAAGCGCCAGCTCACCGCCTTCGCCCGGCCCGGCGGCGAGGCGCTGAAGGGCTGGATCGAGACGGCGCCGAACGATCTCTACTCGGCCCTGACCTATCAGGGCGGCAAGGCCTGGCGCGAGCGGCTGAGCGCTGATCTGGCCGCCGACAAGCGGGCCCTGAAGCTGATCGAAAGCTACAGCGACGACGACCTGGCCATGGTGATGACCGAGCTGGGCGGCCACTGCCTGGAGACCATTCTGGAGGCCTTCGATCGGGCGGCCGAGGACGACGAGCCGCGGTTTTTCATCGCCTATACCGTCAAGGGCTGGCGGCTGCCGTTCCAGGGCCACAAGGACAACCATTCGGGCCTGATGACCCCGACCCAGATCGCCGAGCTGCGCGGCCGCCTGGGTGTTGTCGAGGGCGAGGAGTGGGACATCTTCTCGGGCCTGGGCGACAACGAACGGGCGGCCTTGCGCCATACCGTCGAGACCGCCCCGTTCGCCGCCCGCAAGGACGGGCGCAAAGTCGCGGCGACCGTCGCCGTTCCGACGGCCGACGAGCTGTTGTTGGCCGTGGAGGGCGGCGGCGAGCAGTCGACCCAGGCGGCCTTCGGCAAGGTGATGTTCGAGATCGCCAAGCGGACCGACGACTTCGCGGGCCGGGTGGTGACCACCTCGCCGGACGTGACGGTGTCGACCAACCTCGGCGGCTTCGTGAACCGGCGCGGCGTGTTCCACCGGCGGGCGCATGAGGACGTTTTCAAGAACCGGCGCATCCCCTCGGCCCAGGTCTGGGCCATGGCCGACACCGGCCAGCACATCGAGCTGGGCATCGCCGAGAACAACCTGTTCATCGCCCTGGCGGGGCTGGGCCTCAGTGCCTCGGTGTTCGGCGAGCGGCTGTTCCCGGTCGGCACCCTGTACGATCCCTTCATCGCCCGCGGGCTCGATGCCCTGAACTACGCCTGCTACCAGGACGCCCGCTTCCTGCTGGTGGCGACGCCCAGCGGCCTGACCCTGGCGCCGGAGGGTGGGGCCCACCAGTCGATCGGCACGCCGCTGATCGGCATGAGCCAGCCGGGTCTGGACAGCTACGAGCCGGCCTTCGCCGACGAGACGGCGGTCCTGATGGCCCACGCCTTCGACCGCATCCAGCGCGAGGACGGCGGCTCGACCTATCTGCGGCTGTCGACGCGCAGCCTGGCGCAGCCGAACCGGACCGACGACGCCTGGCGCGCCGGAGTCGTCGAGGGCGCCTACTGGATGAAGCCGCCGGCGCGCGGCGCGCGCATGGCCCTGGTCTACAGCGGCGCCATCGCGCCGGAAGCCCTGGCCGCCTTCGAGGCCATCCTCGAGGACCTGCCCGAGGCCGGTCTGCTTGCGGTTACCTCGCCGGACGTGCTGCACGCCGACTGGACCGCCGCCGGCCGGGCCCGCTGGACGGGCGGCGAGGCGCGGACGGCCACGGCCGAGCGGCTGCTCAAACCGCTCAGCGCCGACGCGGTGCTGGTGACGGTGCTGGACGGCTCGCCGGCGGCGCTGTCCTGGCTCGGCTCGGTGCGCGGCCAGCGGGTCCGGGCGCTGGGCATGGAGAGCTTTGGCCAGTCGGGGGATTTGCCGGACCTCTATGCGAAGTACCGGCTGGATGCCGAGGCCATCGTGGATGCGTGCGCGGACCTGCTGGTCTAGCTCGGGTCCATCCGGCGGATCAGGTCGTCGGGACCGAAGGTGATGACATGGGTGACCCGGTCGTGGCTCCACAGCTGGCCGTCCGGCTTCCTCATGGTCTGGGCGACGGTGACCACCATGCGGCCGTCGGGCAGTTCGTCGAAGGCGACCGGCGTGGCCTCGATGCTCATCACCTGGAACTGTTCGGTCCAGTAGGCGCCGACGGCCTCGCGGCCCTTCAGGGGCTGGCCAGTCAGCATGTCCGACCATTCGACCTGCGGATCGAGGGCCGCGACCATGGTCGGCACATCGCGACGGTTATAGGCCTCGTAGACCGCTTCGAGGATCGCCTGGCGCGGCTGCATCCTGCTCCTCCCCTACGCTCGCTCAGGCACTACTCACCCAGGCGGTCCATCCGCACGATCAGGCCGTCACGGAACCTGAAACTGTAATCGACCGGCCCATCATGCCACAGGGCGCCGGCCAGACTGGTCACATGGTGATGAACCCGCACCTCCATCGCCCCGTCAGGACGGGCATGGAAGGCGGTTGGCGTGCTCTCGCTCTCGAGCAGGGCGAAGGCGCTCGCATAGTAGTCGAGCACGGCGGCGGCGCCGGCCACGTGGCCGCCGTTGAGCTGGTCGGGGACCTCGACGTCGGGGTGCAGCATAGCCGCGATCCCCGCGACATCCTTGTTGTCGAGGGCCTTGTGGAACCGCAGCAGGAGGGTTCTCCGCGCGTCCATGGTGGTGTCGCTATTCTCCCGGCTTGTAGCCTGTTTCGACTTTCAGATAGGCGATCAGATCGCGGCGTTTCTCGGCGTCCTTGAGGCCGACGAAGGTCATGCGGTTGCCGGGCAGGAAGCCCTTGGGGTCGGCCAGCCAGGCGTCGAGTTTCTCGGCGTCCCATTTGAAACCGGCGCCCTTGACCGCGTCGGAGTATTTGAAGCCCTCGTGCGTGCCGGCCGTCCGGCCGAAGACGCCGTAGAGGTTGGGGCCGGTCGAGTTGGGACCGCCCGGGACGATGGTGTGGCAGGAGCGGCAGAGGGCGAAGGTGGTCTTGCCGTTGGCCAGGTTGCCGGTGTTGTAGGGGGCCGGCAGGCTGGCCAGGGCGGCCTGCTTCTCGGCGTCGGTCAGGGCCGGTGGCGGCGGCGTGGCCGAGGCGTCAGGAGTGCTCGACTCGGTCTTGCCGGACTCCGGCGCGGTGGGCCCACAGGCGGCGAGAAGACCCGCGAGGACCGCAATCCCTGACACGACAACAGCTGAACGCATGCGAAATCCCCTGGTCCATGATTGAGATAGGCCGTGAAGGCGTCGCTTTCAACGGCATGACATTGTTATCCGAGTGAGGCTATTCGTCGCCGGTCGGCCGCCCGCGCCCGGTCTTGATGGTTCCGCGCCGCGATTTGGCCGACAGCCGACGCTCCTTGGAGGCCTTGGTAGGGCGAGTCGGCCGACGTTTGGGCGGTGGCGGCTCGGCCGCCTTGGCGATCAGGGCGACCAGCCGGTCGATGGCGTCGGCCCGGTTGCGCTCCTGGGTGCGGAAGCGGTTGGCGGTCAGCACGATCTCGCCGTCGTTGGTCAGGCGCGAACCGGCCAGCTTCTCGAGCCGCTCGCGGACGTAGTCATTGAACGACGGCGAGTTGCGCACGTCGAACCGCAGCTGGACGGCGGTGGCGACCTTGTTGACGTTCTGGCCGCCAGGCCCCGAGGCGCGGATGAAGCTGAGCTCAACCTCGCCGTCGTCCAGGCTGATGGCGGAAGTGACGGGGATCATGGCGGCGTCAGATAGCCCGCGCCGCCATGATCCGCCAGGGACTCAGCTGAAGGTTTCAGCCGCGCCGCGACCCTTGGGGTCGGGGCCGAACTTGTTGGGACCGGGCGTCCCGTCGAGCACATAGAAGATGATCAGCACGATGGCGCCGACCAGCGGGACCAAGGCGATCAGCAGCCACCAGCCGGAGCGGTCGGTGTCATGCAGGCGGCGGACGCCGACCGCGAGGGACGGAACCAGGATGGCCAGGAACCACAGCAGGCCCAGCAGGCCGCCGCCGCTGAACGGATTGCCGGCGTCCGGCGCGCCCATGACCATGCTACCGATGATATTGAGGACAACCGACACCACGAAGGTGAACAGCCAGAACAGCCAGTATTCCGAGCGACGGGCCCGACCGTTGAAGTCGGCGTATTTGCGCAACGGCGCGAACATCAGATCCATGAGCAGCCCCTTTCAACCCTGTTGGTCCCAACACAACGCGGGACAATGGTGTGAGCCTGCCCCGCATTCGCCTGACAGGCAACCACCGTTCTTCAGGTGAACACGCTGGCCGTGTGAGCGGTCAGGGCGCGGGGATCGGGGCCGTGGCGGTTGGTGCCGTCGGTTCCCTTGAGCAGCATGAAGATGAAGATCACGAAGCCGCCCATGGGCACCAGGCCCAGCAGCACCAGCCAGCCTGAGAGATCCTGGTCATGCAACCGGCGGACGGTGACCGCCAGTTCGGGGATGATCAGCGCCAGATAGGCCAGGCCGGCGAGAATCAGCCAGATGCCGGCGATCAGGCCAATCGGATCGTTGTTGACCTCGCCGTTGCTGAAGCCGGCCAGGATCGCGAACGGAATGAAGAAGGCGACGAACAGCAGCACGCGGAACAGGAAGAACATCCAGTACTCGGTGCGCGTGGCGCGGCCGTAGAAGTCAGCGTATTTGCGCAGCGGCGCGAGCATCATGTCCATGGGCCTGCCCTCCATCCGATGGGGCGCCAGCTTAGCGGCTGCCGGGCCGGCTTCAACCCGGACGGCGTTTGGCCTTGTTCACGGCTTCGTCGAGGGCCTGCAGGAAGCGGGAGCGGTCGTCGCGGCCGAAGGGCGGCGGGCCGCCGGTGATCTCGCCGGTCGAGCGGATGTGTTCCATGATCGACCGTGTGGCCAGGGCCGAGCCGATGCTGTCGGTTGTGAACGGCCGGCCGTTGGGTTTCAGCACCTGGGCGCCGGCCTTGAGGCAGAGGTCGGCCAGGGGAATGTCGTTGGTGATGACGATGTCGCGCGGGCCGCAGCGCTCAGCGATCCAGGCGTCGGCGACGTCCGGGCCGGCGTCGACGATGACCCCCTCGATCAGCGGCGACTGCGGGACCAGCATGAAGCTGTTGGCGACGACGAAGGTCTTCAGGCCGTAGCGGCTGGCGACCTTGTAGGTCTCGTCCTTCACCGGACAGGCGTCGGCGTCGATGAAGAAGCGGATGGGCGTGGTCATGGCCTTCGTAAAGCAGGCCGCCCCCGCTTTGTCAGCCATCCGTTTGTCAGGTGGTGGGCGGATGAAACCAATGTTCGCCGTTAACGTTTGACCTTCGACCGCCCCGCATCGGGGTCGTGGAGGGTCGCCATGCGCAGGTTTTTCAAGCGACTGCTCGCCAACATCGACGCGATGATCTGGAACCTGGGTCCCGGGCCCCAACCCCGTCATTGAAGTGGTGCCGGCTGCAGGAATCGAACCCGCGACCTTCGGTTTACAAAACCGCTGCTCTACCATCTGAGCTAAGCCGGCGTGCTTGTGGGCCCAAGCGAGGGCGCCCACATGCGATAAACCACGCGTTTCGTCCAGCCTGAAAGGCCCGTCTCATGGCCAAGCCTCTGACCATCACCGTCGCCCACCAGCTGGGCCAGGCCGAGGCCCGCCGGCGGATCGAGGAGGGCTTTGGCAAGATCGAGCAGCAGCTTGCCGGCGGCGGCCAGGCTAAGGTCGACAAGAGCTGGACCGGCGACACCATGACTTTCACCGCCCTGGCCATGGGCCAGACGATCACCGGCGCGCTGCATGTGCTGGAGGACGAGATCAGGATCGACATCGTCCTGCCCGGCTTCCTGTCGATGTTCGCCGGCAAGGTGAAGGACAAGGTGCGGGAGCAAGGCCAGCTGCTGCTGAAGTGACTGGTCTCCAGTCCGAACGATTGCCGATTGGGGTTGCGCGACACACTAGACACGCATCGCGAGAGTTGGCGTAATGCGAGGACGTCTGGGGGGACTCTTCAATGCCGGCAAAGAACGCACAAGAACGAACTTCGGTTTCCCTTGAGCGCCTCATTCGCTTGGTCAAACGCTATTCGCTGCCGGTAACGGCGGCAATTTGCATCATCTTATTTGCGCTGTCTGGCCTGAAAGTAATCCTTCCGGGACAAGAAGGAGCGATCGCGCTGGTTGGCGTGGCTGCAATCGTCGCCACACTTTACGATATCAGGCTAGCACTCGAAGGTGGCCGGGCGACCAGAGGCCGAGTTGTCTACTCGTCAATGAACGACGCGCGCTCGATTTTGGTCAGATTTCTCATTGAGGAAATCGCAAACGGGCGAAGCGATGACATAATAATTCTTGGCACCCGCTTTCGGTCTATCGGCGACATCCTTCGCGAGGTCCGGCAGAGATCATTCGAGGTAAAGGTACAGGGGCGAACGCACATTCGCATCTTCGCTATGAATCCTGAATTCACTTCAAAGATGGTGCTTCCAGGTAATCTCCCCGCGGAAAAACAACTTGCCAGAAACGGTGCAGCGGCGAAGCATACTGAAGCAGTTCTACAAGATATAGGTCATACAGATAGCTGGCCGGATCGCATCTCCATTTCGATTACCTACTATGATCAGCTTCCTTCCGAGTATTTTTTTAGGATTGGCAGGAATCACGTGCTTCTCGGTGGCGTGCTTTGGGATGAAGAGGCCTCGCAGCTTGAGGGTCATTTTGCGCCATGCTGGCTACTTGCCAAGGACGCGGAAGAATTCGAGGAAGTCGTCGCCTGGATGAACAATCGCGCGCGACTGCTTGAGGCGCTGAAGGCCCCAGACGCCGTGGAGTTGAGTTTGGCCTAGGCGATGGCAGTTGCCCGGGCCCGCCATTTCGCGCCGATCGACCAGCAGATCACCCCGACGGCCACCACCCCGATCAGCAGGGTGCAGACGGCGTTGATCTCCGGCGAGACGCCCAGCCGCACCTGGCTGTAGATGCGCATCGGCAGGGTGGTCGAGCCCGGGCCGCTGGTGAAGCTGGCGATGACCAGGTCATCGAGCGAGAGCGTGAAGGCCAGCATCCAACCGGCCAGAATCGCTGGGAAAATATTGGGCAGGGTGACCTGCCAGAAGGCCCGGGTCGGGGTCGCGCCGAGGTCCTGGGCCGCCTCTTCGAGGGCGCGGTCGAAGGTGGCCAGGCGCGACTGCACGACCACGGCGACATAGGCCATGGTCAGGGTGGTGTGGGCCAGGGTCACGGTCAGAAAGCCGCGGTCGATCTTCAGGGCGACGAACAGCAGCAGCAGGCTGAGGCCCATGATGACCTCGGGCATGACCAGCGGCGCGTAGCTCATGCCTGAGAACAGGGTGCGGCCCCTGAAGGCGCCGTGACGGGTCAGGGCGACGGCGGCCAGGGTTCCGAGCAGGGTGGCCAGGGTGGCGCTGATCAGGCCGACCCGCAGGGTGACCCAGGCGGCGGCCATCAGCTGGTCGTTGTGCAGCAGCGTGCCGTACCATTTGGTCGAGAAGCCGCCCCAGACGGTGACCATCTTGCTGGCGTTGAACGACCAGGCGACCAGCAGCAGGATCGGCAGGTAGAGGAAGGCGAAGCCGACCGTCAGGCTGACCAGGTTGAAGGCGGAGGGCCCGCGTCTCATCGGCCCGCCTCCAGGGCCTTCACCTGCTGGCGCTGGTAGAGGACGATGGGCACGACCAGGGTCAGCAGCAGGACCACGGCGACGGCCGAGGCGAACGGCCAGTCGCGGTTGGCGAAGAACTCCATCCAGATCGAGCGGCCGATCATCAGCGAGCCGGGCCCGCCGAGCAGGTCGGGGATGACGAACTCGCCGACCATGGGGATGAAGCAGAGCAGGGAGCCGGCGACGACGCCCGGGATGGAGAGCGGGAAGGTCACCTGCCAGAAGCTCTTCCAGGGCGGCGAGCCGAGGTCGGCGGCGGCCTCCAGCAGGGTGTGGTCCATCTTTTCCAGCACGGCGTAGAGCGGCAGCACCATGAAGGGCAGGTAGCTGTAGACCAGGCCGATCTGCACGGCGGCCGGGGTGTAGAGGAGGTCGGTCGGTGGGATGCCGAGCAGGCCAAGGCCGGCGTTGAGCAGCCCCTCGGGCTTGAGGATGCCGACCCAGGCGTAGACCCGGATCAGGAAGCTGGTCCAGAACGGAAGGATGACCAGCATCAAGAGCAGGCCGCGGGTCGAGGGTTTGCAGCGGGCCATGCCGTAGGCCATCGGATAGCCGACCAGCAGGGCCAGGACCGTGCCCTCGGCGGCGAACCGCAGGCTGGAGACGTAGGACTTGGCGTAGAGGCTGTCGCTGCCCAGCTGCCTGTAGGTGTCGAAGTCGAGGGCGGCGAAGAAGGCCTTGATGCCATCCAGGCCGCGGCTCCAGTCGATCTGCGGCGCATAGGGCGGGATCGACAGGGCGCTGTCGGATAGCGACAGCCGGAAGACCAGCAGGAAGGGCAGGGCGAAGAAGACCAGCAGCCAGGCATAGGGGATCAGCGCCGACAGCTTCGGCCAGGGCTTCTTCACCCGCGCGCCGGTCATTGGGTCAGCACCACGCCGGCGTCGTCGGCGAAGCTGACCCAGACCTTGTCGTCCCAGCCGATGGGACGCTCGACGATGCGGCTGGCGTTGGCCTTGGCGACGCGGATCAGCTTCTCGCCCGGCAGTTCGACGATGTAGTTGGTCCAGTCGCCGGTGTAGCCGATGTCCCAGATCTCGCCGGCCAGCACATTGTGAGTCCCGGCCGGCGGCGGCTCCAGGCTGATGCGCATCTTCTCGGGGCGGACGGCGAGGTTCACCGCCGAGCCGGCCGGTGGGCAGTCGTCGTCGAGGACGTAAAAGCCGTCGGGAGCGCCGGCGGCGCTGAGCCGGGCCATGGGATGCTCGATGGCCGAGACGGAGGCGTCGAACAGGTTCACGTCGCCGAGGAATTCGGCCACGTAGCGGCTGGCGGGGGTCTCGTAGACCTCTTCGGGACGGCCGATCTGGGCAATCTCGCCCTCGCGCATGACGGCAATGCGGTCGGCCATGACCATGGCCTCCTCCTGGTCATGGGTGACGATCAGGAAGGTCATGCCGAGCTCGACCTGCAGGTCCATCAGCTCGAACTGGGTCTCCTCGCGCAGCTTCTTGTCCAGCGCGCCCAGCGGCTCGTCGAGCAGCAGCATCTGGGGCTTGCGGGCAACGGCCCGGGCCAGCGCCACACGCTGCTTCTGGCCGCCGGACAGCTGGTCGGGCTTGCGACGGGCGAAGGGCTTCAGCTTGACCAGCTCCAGCATCTCAACGACGCGGGCGGCGATCTCGGTCTTGGGCAGGCCCTCCTGCTTGAGCCCGAAGGCGATGTTCTGCTCGACCGTCAGGTGCGGGAACAGGGCGTAGGACTGAAACATCATGTTGACCGGCCGCTGGTGCGGCGGGATGCCGGCCAGGTCTTGCCCGGCCAGGGTGATGCTCCCGGCGTTCGGCGTCTCGAAGCCGGCGAGCATCCGCATCAGGGTGGTCTTGCCACAGCCCGAGGGACCGAGCAGGGCGAAGAACTCCCCCGGATAGATGTCCAGCGAGACGTCGTTCACCGCCGTCTGGTCGCCGAACCGCTTGGTCACGCCCTGGAAGCGGACCAGCGGCGTCGCGGCCGGATCGTTCCAGGGGGCGAAGGTCGAGCGCACAGCCCCGATGTTCAGTCGCTTGCCAGCCCCCTTTGCCGGCCGGCCCTTGCTCCCGGTCGTCATTGGCCGGTGGTCACCTTGGTCCATTCGCGGTTGACGACCTTGACCAGCGCCTGGTCCTTGGTGGTCGTCACGAACAGGCGCTGGAAGACCTCCGGCGTCGGATAGACGTTCGGATCGTCCCGCACCTCGGCCTTGACCAGCTGGGTCGCCGGCAGGTTGGCGTTGGCGTAGTTGGTCGAGTTGGAGGCCCGGGCGATGATCTCCGGCCGCAGCATGAAGTCGAGGAACTTGTAGGCGGCCTCAGGGTTCGGCGCGTCGGCCGGAATGGTGAAGACGTCGAACCAGACCTGGCTGCCTTCCTTGGGAATGAAATAGCCGACCTCGACGCCCTTCTTGGCCTCGTCGGCGCGGTCGCGGGCCTGCAGGATGTCGCCGCTGTAGCCGATCACCACGCAGGCGTCGCCGTTGGCCAGGGCCTCGATGTATTCGCTGCTGTGGAACTTGCGGACATAGGGCCGCAGCTTGAGCAGCAGCTGCGTGGCCGCCTCATAGTCGGCCGGATTCTTGGAGTTGGGGTCCTTGCCCAGGTAGTGCAGGGCGACCGCGTACATGTCCTCCGAGGCGTCCAGGAAGTAGACCCCGCAGTCCTTCAGCTTGGCCAGGTTCTTGGGATCGAAGACCACCGCCCAGCTGTCGAGCGGTACGCCTGGCAGGCGTTTGGCCACCTCGGCCTTGTTGTAGCCGACGCCCATGGTGCCCCACATGTAGGGGATGTTGTACTTGGCGCCCGGATCGAAGGGCTCCATGCGGGCCATCAGGTCGGGCCACAGATTCTTGCGGTTCGGCAGCTTGGCGAAATCCAAGGGCTGGATGGCCTTGGCGGTGATGTAGCGCGGCAGGTTGTGGTTTGACGGGGTGACGATGTCGTAGCCGGTGCCGCCGGTCAGGACCTTGGTCTCCAGCACCTCGTTGGAATCGAAGGTGTCGTAGACCACCTTGATGCCGGTCTCGGCGGTGAATTCCTCGAGCAGCTTGGGGTCGATGTAGTCCGACCAGTTGTAGATCTTCAGCGTGTCGTTCTTGCTCTTGCCGGCCTCGCAGGCCGCCAGACCCAGAACCGCCACCGCAACCATGGCCACGGCCAGCCGCCGCGTCATCGTCCCAAGCATCGCGCCCTCCGCAAAATCGTCCCTGGCGCAATGTTTACAGGCGCGAGGGCCGACAAGTTAAGCGGTTTTGCCGGGTGGCTGTCATTCGCCCGCGACCTCGCCTATATCCGCGCCCCATGACGCGCGTTCTGATCACCTCCGCCCTGCCGTACATCAACGGGATCAAGCACCTGGGCAACCTGGCCGGCTCGATGCTGCCGGCCGACGTCTTCGCGCGCTTCAAGCGGGCGCAAGGGGCCGAGGTGCTCTACATCTGCGCCACCGACGAACACGGCACGCCGGCCGAGCTGGCCGCCGCCGAGGCCGGCCAGGACGTCCGCACCTACTGCGACGAGCAGCACCAGCTGCAGCACGACATCAGCCGGTCGTTCGGCCTGTCGTTCGACTGGTTCGGCCGCAGCTCCAATCCGCCCAACCACCGGCTGACGCAGCATTTCGCGGAAGTCCTGGAAGCCAAGGGGCTGATCGAGGAGCGGACCGACAAGATGGTCTACTCGGTCGACGACCGCCGCTTCCTGCCCGACCGCTATGTCGAGGGGACCTGCCCGCACTGCGGCTTCGAGAAGGCGCGGGGCGACCAGTGCGACAACTGCGGCAACCTGCTGGACCCGGTCGACCTGATCAATCCCTACAGCAAGATCAGCGGCTCGCGGAACATCGAGGTCCGCGACACCAACCACCTGTATCTGCAGCAGACCAAGCTGGAGAGCCGCATCCGCGCCTGGGTCGACGCCAATTCGGCGAACTGGCCGCTGCTGACCAAGTCCATCGCTTACAAGCACCTGGACGAGGGGCTGATCGACCGCGGCATCACCCGCGATCTCGAATGGGGCATTCCAGTGGTCAAGGACGGCCTGCCGCGCCCGGGCTTTGAGGACAAGGTCTTCTACGTCTGGTTCGACGCGCCGATCGAATACATCGGCGCCACCGTCGAATGGGCCGAGTCCGAAGGTACCGACTGGGAACGCTGGTGGCGGACCGACAAGGGCGCCGACGACACCGAGTACGTCCAGTTCATGGGCAAGGACAACGTCGCCTTCCACACCGTCAGCTTCCCGGCCACGATCCTCGGTTCCGAGGAGCCGTGGAAGACGGTCGACCGGCTGAAGGCCTTCAACTGGCTCAACTGGTACGGCGGCAAGTTCTCGACCAGCGAGAAGCGCGGCGTGTTCATGGACACGGCGCTGGAGCTGCTGCCGCCGGACCTGTGGCGCTGGTATCTGACGGCCAACGCGCCGGAGGGCAGCGACACCGCCTTTACCTGGGAGCAGTTCCAGTCGGCGGTGAACAAGGACCTGGCCGATGTGCTGGGCAACTTCGTCAACCGTATCGCCAAGTTCGCCGAGAGCAAGTTCGAGGGCGTCGTGCCCGAGGGCGGTGAGCCGGGCGAGCTGGAAGCCAAGCTGTATGCCGACCTCGACGCCGGCATCGCCGACCTGACGGCGCAGCTGCAGGCCATCGAGGTCCGCAAGGCGGCCCAGGCGCTGCGCGCGCTGTGGGTGCTGGGCAACGAGTACCTGCAGGTCGCGGCGCCCTGGACGGCGATCAAGACCGACCCGGCGCGGGCGGCTGTGGTCGTGCGCACGGCCCTGAACCTGGCGGCGTTGTACGCGCGGCTGTCGGCCCCCTTCATCCCGTTCGCGGCCGAGAAGATCGCCGAGGCCTTCAACCAGGGCTGGCCGCTGGCCTGGCCGTCGGAAGGCGCGGCGGCGGAGCTGGACCGGCTGCCGGTCGGCCAGACGATCCGCGCGCCGGAGGTGCTGTTCAAGAAGATCGAGGACGAGCAGGTCGCCGAGTGGACGGAGCGGTTCGGCGGGGCCTCGAGCTAATTCCTTCTCCCGCTTGTCGGGAGAAGGTGGCGGCGAAGCCGACGGATGAGGGCAGCACCGGCAGGCGGTGACTGGCCCTCGCACGATCTTAAAAGGCTGGCGCTGCCCTCATCCGACCCCTTCGGGGCCACCTTCTCCCGACAAGCGGGAGAAGGGCGCGGCTTCATCTAAACCGCCAAGCCTCTTCCGCCGCCCGCCTTAGCGCCCGGCTCTTGTGCAGGGTCTCATCGTATTCGGCGTCCGCATCGCTGTCGGCCACCACGCCACCGCCGGCCTGGACGTACAGCATGCCGTCCTTGACCAGCCCCGTGCGCAGCACGATGCAGGTGTCGACCGAGCCGTCGGCCCCGAAATAGCCGACCGCGCCGGCGTAGGTCAGGCCGCGCTTGACCAGCTCCATCTCGTCGATGATCTCCATCGCCCGCACCTTCGGCGCCCCAGACAGGGTGCCGGCGGGGAGGGCGGCCATCAGCACATCGACCGGGTCCAGGCCATCCGGCGCATCGCCCTCGACGTTGGAGACGATGTGCATGACGTGGCTGTAGCGCTCGATGAAGAAGCTCTGGGTGACCCGCACCGCCGGGCCCTTGCCGGTCAGCTCGAGGTCGTTGCGGCCATCCTCGCGCAGGCGGGCGACGCGGCCGACGTCGTTGCGGCCCAGGTCCAGGAGCATCAGGTGCTCGGCCCGCTCCTTGGGATCGGCCAGCAGCTCGGCCTCCAGGGCGGCGTCCTCTTCGGGCGTCGCGCCGCGCGGACGGGTGCCGGCGATCGGGCGGATGGTGATCCTGTTGTCGCGTAAGCGGACCAGGATCTCCGGGCTGGAGCCGACCAGCTGGAAGGGCCCGAAGTTCAGATAGAACAGGAAGGGCGAGGGGTTGGTCCGCCGCAGCGACCGGTAGAGGGCGAAGGGCGAGCCCGTGTAGGGCGCGCTGAACCGGTGGCTGGGCACCACCTGGAAGATGTCGCCGGCCTCGATGTAGTCGCGGCAGCGGTCGACGATCGTCGCATAGTCGGCGCGGCTGACGCCCGGGTCGAAGGCGACCTCGCCGGCGGCCATGGCGGGGCCGGGGGCCGGCATCGGGCCTTCCAGGTCGGCGAGCACCTCGGCAAGCCGCGCCTGAACCTCGTCCCAGGCCTGCCTGGCGGTGACGCCGGCGCGGGGCCGGGCCGGGGCGACCAGCAGGATCTCCTGGGCGATGGCGTCGAAGACGGCGACCACCGAGGGCCGGATCATCACCCCGTCAGGCAGGTCCAGCGGGTCGGGATTGACGTTGGGCAGTCGCTCGACCAGCCGCACCATGTCGTAGCCGATGGCCCCGAACACACCGGCGCTGGGCGGCGGCAGGCCGGCCGGCAGGTCGATGCGCGAGGCGGCGACCAGATCGCGCAGGCTGTCCAGCGCGCCGCCGTCCTGGGGCGTGAAGCGGCCGGCCTCGATGTCGTCGCCCTGGGCGATCTCGGCCTGGTCGCCGCGACAGCGCCAGACCAGGTCCGGCTTCATGGCGACGATGGAATAGCGGCCCCGCCAGGCGCCGCCCTCGACGCTTTCGAACAGGAAGGCGTAGGGACGGGCGCGGGCGATCTTCAGATAGGCCGAGACGGGCGTCTCGAGGTCGTCGATCAGCCGGGTCCAGACGACCTGCGGCCGTCCGCCGTCCCAGGCCGCCGCAAACGCTTCGAAGGAGGGTTCGGGGGCGGCCTGCTGGGTCACTTGGCCTTGCTGTCCTTCGGCGCAGCCTTGGCCTTGTCCTTGCCGTCCTTGGCCTCGTCCTTCTTCTCGGCATAGGCCTTGGGATCGAGGCCGAGGGCCTTGATGGCGCGGTCGCGGTTGGATTTCGGTTTGATGGTGTCCTTGGCGAAGGTGCGGGTGGCGCCGTCGATGTCCTGGAAGATGCCGCGGGTGAAGGTCTGGCGGCCCATCTCGGTGGCCTGGGCGACCTGGGCGACCTCGCCGGAACGGATCGCGCCGATCTTGCCGACCGCCAGACCCTGGCCCTGGACGCCGACGCTGAACACCTGGCCGGTGGCGCCGTTGAAGATGGTCGCCAGCATCTCGTTGCCGAGCGCCTGCTGCGCCTGGGCGCCCTGGCGGGTCATCTTCGGCAGCTTGACCAGCCGGTAGCCGCTGGAGGCGGCGATGGCTTCCATGCTCTCGCCCTTGCGGGCGCGGTCGGACAGGGCCTTGGCCCGGGCCTGCATCAGCTGGGCCTGCTTGCGGGCCATCAGGGCCCGGGACAGCTGCTCGCGGACCTCGTCGAGGGCCGGCGGGGCCGGGGGGATGACCTTCTCGATGCGGACGGCGAACTGGTCGCCGGCCGAGACCTCGATCAGCGGGCTGTCCGATCCGGCCGGCAGGCCGAAGGCGGTTTCGAGCAGTTCCTTGCTGACACCGGGAACCGGCCGGTTGAGGACGTCGGTCCCCTGGGCGGTGACCGGGCCGATGGTGACGACCGTGGCCCCGACCTTGGCGGCGGCCTGGGTCAGGCTGGCGCCGGTCCCATGGGCCTCGTCGTAGGCCATGGCCTGCTCATAGGCCTTGTTGGCGGCCGCCGACTTGAGGACATCGGCTTCCAGCTCGGCGCGGTGCTCTTCGAGGTTGGCGACGCGGGCCGGGGTGATCTTGGTGACCTTGATCACCGACTGGCCCAGCTCGCCCTTCAAGGCGCCGCTGACGCCGCCGGCCGGCAGGCTGAAGGCCGCATCGGCCACGGCCTTGTCGAACAGGGCCGATTTGGGCTTGTCGGTGTTGGCGATGACGGTGGCGCCGACCGACTTGGCGACCACGGCCGGGTCCTCGCCCTTCTTGAGGCGGTCGGCGACGGTGGCGGCCTGGCCGGCGTTCTTGACCGGAATCTGCGCGAAGCTGCGCGTCTCGGGGGCCGACAGCGAGTCCTTGCGGAAATCGAAGCGCTTCTGGACCTCGGCCGGATCGGCGGTGACCTTGCCCGCGTAGTCGGCGGCGCTGAACCGGACGATCTGCAGGACGCGCATCTCTGGGCGCATCAGCTGGGCGGCGTTTTCCTTCAGGAAGGCCTGCATCTCGGCGTCGGTCGGGGCCGGGATGGCCCCGACGCTCTGCGGTGTGACGATGAAGTAGTCGACGTCGCGCTCTTCGAGGGCGAAGGCCCCCTGCAGGGCCGAATAGATGCGCGGGGCCTTGAAGCCGGCGGTCATGGCGCCGAAGAACTGGGCCTCGACGATCTGGTCCCGCAGACCCTTGCGGTAGTTTTCGAGCGTCAGGCCGTTGTCCTGAAGCAGCTGGCCGAAGCCCTGAAGGTTCACCTCGCCCGTGATCTCGTCGATCATGCCGGGGTATTGCTGGTTGAGCCCGATGATCTGCTGCTTCATCGCCTCGTCGACCAGGGCGTCGGGCGCGCGCAGGCCCAGCTTGGTGAACATGGCGTTGACCGACTCGGCGTTCATCAGCTCTTCGAGGGCCTGTTTGTCCAGGCCGTTCTTGACCGCGTCCTCATAGGTGATCTGGGTCTGGTACTGCTGCTCGGCGGCCTTCTTCATGCGATCGAAGATGGTCTTGAACTCGGTGGGGCTGACCTCGTTGGAGCCGGCCTTGATCACCCAGTTGCCGGTGCTGGCGCCCAAGGCGCCGAACGGGTCGGAGCCCAGGCCCAGGAAGGCCATGCAGATGACGAGCAAGCCCAGGATCCCGGCGGCGAACCAGGACTTCATGAGCTTTTTGAACATGGCGAGCATCGGGTCTTCGAACCTTTGATACGGGCGGCGTGCGAGGCCGTGAACGGCGGGTATAGTCGGCCCGTCCCAGAGCAGGCAAGCGCGGCGGATTGTTGGCGTGACATCGCGGCGCCGGACCGCTAGTTGCGACCATCGAATTTCGAGGAGCTTGTCCGCGCATGACTGCCGCCCGCCCGCTGGTCGCCGGAAACTGGAAGATGAACGGCTTGGCCCTGTCGCTGGACGAAGCGCGGGCTGTCTCGGCCGCCGTCGACGCCCATCCGCCGGCCTGCCGCGTGGCGCTCTGCCCGCCGGCGACACTGGTCCAGCGGATGGCTGAGCTGCTGAACGGCACGGGCGTCGAGGTCGGTGGCCAGGACTGCCGGGCCGAAGAGAACGGGGCCTTCACGGGCGATATCTCGGCCGAGATGCTGGCCGACGCCGGCGCCCAGCTGGTCATCCTCGGCCACTCCGAGCGCCGCGCCGGCTATGGCGAGACCGACGCGCTGGTGGCCGCCAAGGCGGAGGCCGCCCTGCGCGCCGGCCTGGAACCCATCGTCTGTGTCGGCGAGACCCTGCAGCAGCGCGAAGCCGGCGAGACCCTCAGCGTCGTCACCGGCCAGGTCCGCGGCAGCCTGCCCGGCGCGCTGGCCGGCAAGGCGTTCGCGGTGGCCTATGAGCCGGTCTGGGCCATCGGCACCGGCCTGACCCCGACCCTGGAGCAGATCGAGGCGGTGCATGTCGCCATCCGCGAGACCCTGGTCGCGGTGTTCGGCGAGGCGGGCAAGGTTCCGCCGATCCTCTACGGCGGCTCGGTGAAGCCGTCGAACGCGGCGGAGATCCTGAAGGCGCGGGAAGTCGGCGGCGCGCTGGTCGGCGGCGCCTCGCTGAAGGCGGCGGACTTCCTGGGGATCGTGACAGCGGCTTAGAGTTCCTCCCCCATCGGGGGAGGAACCTCAAGCCGCTTCCAACGCTCGATCGATCGCCTTGCACAGCCGTTCGGGCACGTCGGCTCCGGAGATGGCGACCTTGCCGCCGAAGATGGTGAAGGGCACGCCGCTGACTCCGGCCTGGTGGGCCTGGATGTGTTCGCGGGTGACGGCATCCTTGTCGGTCCCTTCGGCGAGCGCCTGAAGGACGACGTGTTTTTCCATGCCGATGGCCTGCGCGATCTCGGCCAGGACGAGCGGATCGCCGATGTCGCGCAGCTCGACGAAATAGGCCCGCATGATCGCCTCCAGCGCCGGTTGTTGCAGGCCTACGGTCTGGGCCCAGCGGATCAGGCGGTGGGCGGCGTTGGTGTTGGGCGCGACCGGGATGTCCGTGAGGTTCAGCTTCAGGCCGACGCTGGCGGCTTCCCGGTCCAGTACCTCAAGCGCAGCGGCGCGGCGCTCGGGGTCGGGGAACTTGGCGGCCATGTACTTGGCCCGGTCGACGCCTTCCTCGGGGATGGCCGGGTCCAGCTGGAACGGCCGCCAGAGAACTTGGGTCGGCACGTCCGGCCGCATGGCCAGGGCCTGTTTCAGACGCTCCCAGCCGATGTAGCACCAGGGACAGACCACATCGGCGATGAAGTCGATCTTCAGGGGCTCGGGCTGGGCGTTGTCTGTCATCCGGCTTCTCTCTGCAGCGCCCGGGCGGCGGCCCGCTCCAGGGCGGCGGCGGCGTTCTCGCCCCGCTCGATCTGGGCGACGCCGATGTCGAAATCAACGGTGAAGGGGGTTTTTCCCTCGCCGGCTTCGAAGGCGGTGCAGGCGATGACGGCGGCGATGCGTTCGGCGGCCGAGCGGGCGGCGCTCTGCGGCGTGCCCGGCAGGGCCAGGGCGAAGACCTCGGGACCCAGGCGGGCGGCGGTGTCCTCTGCGCGAACCAGGCGGCCGATCATCGAGCCGATCTGCGGAATGGCCCGGTCCAGCCAGCCGCCGGCCCTGGCCGAACTGACCTCGGCCCGTTCGGACAGGCGCAGGACGCAGACGCTCATCGGCCGGTTGCGGGTACGGGCGGCTTGCGTCAGCCGCACCAGGTGGGCGGCGAACAGGTCGCGGGTGAACAGGCCGGTGGCGGCGTCCATCAGGCCGGACGAGCGGGCCTTTTCCAGCGCCCGGCGGATGGCGGTCTGGCGGCGATAGCTGCGGGCCAGCTCGATGACCCGCTTGGCCGTCTCGGTCTCCGGTGTTTCCGGCGAGGCGACGTCGGAGACGCCGCGGTGGAAGGCCTCGGAGGTGGTGACGTAGGAATCGGCCGCCAGATAGAGCAGGGCGGGGATGTGGTAGAGGCGGGTGTTGCGCCGCATGCCGGCGGCGATCGACAGGGCCTCGGCCTGGTTGTCGCCGGCCCACAGCACCACCGAATCGAAGGCCCGCTCATGCAGGTAGTCGAAGGCGGTGAAGGCGGTGAAGGCCCCGACTACGTCGGCCCCGCTACGGGCCAGCGCGTTGCTGAGGGCCAGGAATTGCGGGGCCGGTTCGCCGACCGCCAGGATGCGATAGGGGCCGGGCGACTGCTCGGGCAGTTCGAGGCGGCGGCCCTTGTCGGCGAAGGTCTCGAGGCGCAGCTCGAACTCCTCCTCGGCGATGGCCATCCGCACCAGGCTTTCCAGCCGCAGCACGGCCTGGGCCGGATGCAGGGGCGGGGCCAGGGTCAGGTCGAAGGCGAAGCTGTCCAGCTGCGGGTCGGGATCGCCGATGGCAATGACCGGCAGGCGGCGCGGGGCGCAGGCGGCCTTCAGGCGGCGGGCCAGGGTCAGGGCGTCGGCCCCGCCGCTGGCGGTGTCGACGATGGCGGCCTCGATCTGCAGGTCGCCGAGCGCGGCCAGGGCCGCATAGGGCCCACGCGCCGTGATGGTCCGCCAGCCAAGCCGGTCCAGCCCCTCGGCCAACGGCCCGGCCAGCGCGTCGTCGCGCGCCACGATCAAAATCCGGGCCTGAACCGTCAACCTGCCACCCTCGATCCGACGCACCCGCACGGCCGTCCAGATTCGTCACATAAGCGAGCACAATAGCAAAGCCGGGGCGGGGGGATAGCGTGACATAACAGTTCGACCTCCCCGCGGACGGGAGCGGTCACAACAGCATGCCCCACAACCGGCAGTCACGGCGCTCGCCCTCGCGGTCGACATGACCGCGCAGATAGCCCTCCTGCTCGAATCCCAGCTTCGCGAGCAGCTTCTCGGAGGCCTCGTTGCCGACCTGGGTGCGGGCCCAGACGCGCTGGATGCCCAGCGTGGCCGCGAAGTTCATCACCGCCTGCATGGCCTCATAGGCATAGCCCCGGCCCCAGCTGTCCTTGCCAAGGATGAAGCCGACCTCGGCCCGATGGTGGCGCCAGTCGATGTCCGAAAGTTCGCAAAGCCCCAGGAAGCCGCCGTCGGCGGTCAGCCGCATGGCCCAGTAGAAGGCCTTGTCGCCGGCCATGGCGTCCATCTGGCCGGCCAGCATCTGCTCGATGACGTCCGGATCGTCGATCTCGCTGACGTCCCAGTGGGCCATCACCTCCGGGTCGGCCATGATCGGATGGACCAGCGGCCCGTCCGCCTCGGTGAGGGGCGTCAGGGTCAGGCGCTCGGTCTCCAGAATCACGGACGTTGCACTCCAGGCTGTGAGGCCCCAGCTATGGCGTGCCCGCCTGCGTGGTGCTAGAGGGGCCAACTTCATTTCGTGGGCCCCTGTTCGGCCCGCCCCGATCAGAGACCGAGCCGCCGTGCAATTCATCACTATCGCCCTGCTGTGCATCAACATCGTCGTCGCCGCCCTGCTGATCGGCGCGGTGCTGCTCCAGAAGTCCGAAGGCGGGGCCTTGGGCATGGGCGGCGGGCCGTCGAACTTCATGAGCGCCCGGGGCACCGGCGACCTTCTGACGCGGATCACCTGGATCCTGTTCGGCGTCTTCCTGGTCATCTCCATCACCCTGACCCTGCTGGCCGCCGCCAATCGCGAAAAGCCGGCGGGCAGCAACATCAAGGTCGATCCCAGCGAACTGCTGCGGCCCAAGGCCACGACGCCGCCCGCCGACAGCAAGACCGGGACCTTCAACCCCAACATCGGCGGCGCGCCCGCCCCGGCGGCTCCGGACAGCGGCAACGGCCTGCTGCCGAGCGCCACCCCGGCCCCGGCTCCGGCCGAGCCGGAAAAGAAATAGCGTTCATCAACAGGTTCTGAGGATCGCGGGGAGGCGCTCCCCGCGAATCTCGCCTATATCTGACCTCCCATGGCCCGGTACATTTTCATCACCGGCGGCGTGGTCTCTTCCCTCGGAAAAGGTCTGGCGTCCGCCGCCCTCGGCGCGTTGCTGCAAGCACGCGGTTACAAGGTCCGTCTGCGCAAGCTGGATCCTTATCTCAACGTCGATCCGGGGACGATGTCCCCCTATCAGCACGGCGAGGTCTTCGTGACCGACGACGGGGCGGAGACGGACCTCGACCTTGGCCACTACGAGCGGTTCACGGGGGTCAACGCCACCCGCGCCGACAACATCACCACCGGCCAGATCTACAAGACCATCATCGAGAAGGAACGCCGCGGCGACTATCTCGGCGCGACGGTCCAGGTGATTCCGCACGTCACCAACGAGATCAAGGACTTCGTCCTGTCTCCTGCCGTCGATGAGAACGGCGACGAGGCCGATTTCATCCTGGTCGAGATCGGCGGCACGGTCGGCGACATCGAGGGCCTGCCCTTCTTCGAGGCCATCCGGCAGCTCGGCCAGGAACTGCCGCGCGGCATGAGCTGCTTCGTGCACCTGACCCTGCTGCCGTTCATCAAGACGGCCGGCGAGATGAAGACCAAGCCGACGCAGCACTCGGTCAAGGAGCTGCGCTCGATCGGCATCCAGCCCGACATCCTGCTGTGCCGCTGCGAACAGCCGATCCCGGCCGAGGAGAAGCGCAAGATCGGCCTGTTCTGCAACGTCCGCTCCAGCGCCGTGGTCACCGCCATGGACAGCGCCAGCATCTATGCGGTGCCGCTGGACTATCACCGCGAGGGCCTCGACGCCGAGGTGCTGGCCGTCTTTGGCCTGCACGACGCGCCCAAGCCCGACCTCAGCCGCTGGGAGAGCATCGACAATGTGATCACCAGCCCCGACGGCGAGGTGACCATCGCCGTGGTCGGCAAGTACACGGTGCTGAAGGACGCCTACAAAAGCCTCATCGAGGCCCTGGCCCACGGCGGCGTCGCCAACCGGGTCAAGGTCAAGCTGGACTGGGTTGAGAGTGAGACCTTCGAGAATGAGGACGGCGCGGCCGCCTCGCGCCTGGAGGGGGTGCACGGCATCCTGGTGCCCGGCGGCTTTGGCGAGCGGGGGGCCGAGGGCAAGATCCTGGCCGCCGAGTTCGCCCGCGAGCGCAACGTACCCTATTTTGGAATCTGCTTCGGCATGCAGATGGCGGTGATCGAGGCTCTGCGGAACTGCGGCGGCGTTCCAAACGCCTCCTCGACCGAGTTCGGCCCCACCGACCAGCCGGCCGTCGGCCTGATGACCGAGTGGACGCAGGGCAACCAGCGGGTCGAGCGCCGCGAGGGCGACGACCTGGGCGGCACCATGCGGCTGGGAGCCTATGAGGCCCGCCTGACGCCGGGTTCGAAGGTGGCGGAGATCTATGGCTCCGACGAGATCAGCGAGCGCCACCGGCACCGCTACGAGGTCAACATCGGCTATCGCCAGGCCTTCGAGGACGCGGGTCTGAAGATGACCGGCGCCTCGCCCGATGGCGTGCTGCCCGAGATCGTCGAACGCCAGGACCATCCCTGGTTCATCGGCGTGCAGTTCCACCCCGAACTGAAAAGCCGCCCCTTCGCGCCGCACCCGCTGTTCGCCAGCTTCATCGCCGCCGCCAAGACCCAGAGCCGGCTGGTGTAGGGCAGGGGGCAGGGGATGAAGGTCTGTGGCCCCTGCACCCTCTGCTGCACCGTCCTGGACATCCCGGAGCTCGCCAAGCCGGCCGGAACGCCCTGCATCCACCTGCGCGGCGGCTGCGGCATCTATCCGGATCGCCCGACGCCCTGCCGCGTCTTCACCTGCGGCTGGCTGGCCATCGAGGCGCTCGGCGAGGCCTGGCGGCCGGACGTGGCCGGCTTCCTGATCCGCGACGAGCGGGCCGAGGGCTATCTCTGCATCGATGTCGCGCCGGACCGGGCGGGCGCCTGGCGGCGGGCGCCGTACCTGGCGCAGATCAAGGTCTGGTCGCGGATAGCGCATGACCAGTCCGGCTGCGTGCTGGTCTTCGAGGGCGGGCACGTCACTGTCGTCTTCCCCGAGGAAGACATCACCCTGGGCCCCGTCGGCGCCCGCCCGACCCTGCAGGTCGGCTACATCCGGCGTGAGGGCGCGCGGCGACCGCTGGTCAGGCTGCTCGACGGCGAGGCGGTGGCGCGGGAATGGATCGGCCAGGCGCGGCGCTGATCAGCGGTGGCAGTTGAAGTCCTGGAAGCTGTCGGTCCCCATATTGTCGTCATAGACCGCCTCGCATTCGATGATGTCGGCCGGCAGTTTGCGGGTCAGCACCACGTCGGTGCCGTCGTACTGACAGGTCAGCCAGACGTTCTTCATCTGGCGGCCCAGGACCCAGACATTGCTGGTCCGGCTGCCCTCGGTCGTGGACTGGTCTGGCGCCAGGTAGACCTTGTCCGAAGGCGGCCCGTCGGACAGCAGGACGGTCATCAGCGCGCCCTGGTAGATATCGAGCCGCTGGGCGGTCCAGCCGGCCGGCGGCGTCCCGGACTGCTGGGTCTTGATCCGGGCCGGACAGAGCGGCGCGACGTTGTCCGTCGCCGCGACCACCGCCGCCGGCGCCATCAGGGCGCAGATCGCCGCCGAAACCAATCCCAAACGCATGCCGGCCATCGACTGTCCTCCATCCCGTCCCGCCAGGATGACACAGGTTCGGCCGAGGGGGCGATTCGGATCAGCGACGGCCCCGCGCATAAAGTTAACCGCGCGATGGAACCAAATCCCTTTGCCCCGGTTTGGGCGGGATGAGTGGCGTACCCGACATAGGGCCCGACGAGGCCCGAACCTTTGCCGAGGCCGAAACCGTCAGTGAGAACCTGTCCAGGCAGGTGGAACGGGCGCGGCAGGCGCTCAGCGACTACCATGCCGCCTACCCCGTGCTGGGCCAGGACGACGGTTTGGAAGACCTTCGAACCGCCCGCGAAAAGGCCGTTGAGGCGGCTGAGAGCCCGGACTTGCATCCGAAGGCCTGATCGGGCATACACCCCCGCTCACGCGGCGGCCCCACGGCCGCCGTACCCGTTTCATGCTCAGCGAGCAGAGATAGTTCGATGGCCGTTCCTAAACGCAAAACCTCGCCCTCCAAGCGCAACATGCGTCGTTCGCACCACGCCCTGGGCGCCAACTCCTTCGTCGAGGACAAGGACACCGGCGAGATGCGCCGTCCGCACCACGTCGACCTGAAGACCGGCATGTACAACGGTCGTCAGATCATGACGCCGAAGGAAGACTAGTCTTTCCAACCGCAAGGTTGCCGAACGCCGCCCGCTCAGCCGAGCCGGCGGCGTTTTGCGTTCGCTCTCCGCCCTTGGGGCGGAGGACAGGTTTGGAGCGTGAGCGACAAACCAGGAGGCGGGACTTCCACCGGCGGTCGTGCGCTCTGTCAGCGGACGCCTACTGCCCGCGCCCCCGCGCCTGAATCCCCGCCCGCCGCGACTCGACCGCTTCCGGCTTGACCTTCCGGTTGTGCTTGCTGGACCGCTTGTGCTCCAGCGCCATGCCGTCCTCGAAGCTGCGCGCGTAGCCGTCGTCGATCAGCCGCTTGTAGAAGCTCAGCGTCTCGACCGCGATCGTCGCCATGTCGGCCGCCAGCTTCAGCGCCGCCGGCATCAGCTCCTCGGCCGGCACCACCCGGTTGACCAGCCCCCAGTCGGCCGCCGTCTTCGCATCCAGGAAGTTCCCCGTCAGGCTCAGTTCCTTGGCCCGATAGACGCCGATCAGCCGCGACAGCTTCTGCGACAGCCCCCAGCCCGGCATGATCCCGACCCGCGCGTGGGTGTCGGCGAAGCGGGCGTTTTCCGAGGCGATCAGCACGTCGCAGGCCAGCGCCACCTCGAAACCGCCGGTGATCGCCACGCCGTTGATCGCCCCGATCACCGGCTTCGTGCACAGCTCGATGGCCTTGACCGGGTTCTCGTCGGCCCCTTCCGAATTGGCCGCCCCCATGGCCTTGGCGTCGGAGCCCAGCTCCTTGAGGTCCAGCCCGGCCGTGAAGGCCCGTGTTCCGGCCCCGGTCAGCACCACCACCGAAACCTCCGGATCGCCGTCGATGTCGACCATCGCTTGGTAGAGCTCCGACCGCAGCGCCTTGGAGAGCGCATTCATCGCCTCAGGGCGGTTCAGGGTGACGACGGCGATGCCGTCCTTCTTTTCGACCAGCAGCATGGTGTTCTCCGTTGCCACACCGAAACGGCGCCGTCCCAAGGTTAGTCAAGCTTGCGGCTGTCATCGACCGGTGGTGTCATCCATCGCATGCGCACTCTTCTGATCCCGCTCGTCCTCGCCGCCGCCGTTCTGACGATGGCGGCGGCCCCGCCGGTCATCACGCCCGAGGGCTACGGCTGGCTCAGGCTCGGCATGAGCGACGACGAGGCCAAGGCCGCCGCCCCTGTGCCGCTCAAGGCGGGCGGCAGCGACGATCCCTCGGTCTGCGAGCAATACCTGATCGGCGACACCAACGTCGTCTACATGACCACGGAAATGTGGGTCAGCCGGGTCTCCACCTACGAGCCCGGCCCGATGACCGCCGACGGCATCCAAGTCGGCGACCCCGCCGACAAGGTGCTGAAGCTTTACGGCAAGAAGGTCGTCCACGAGCCGGCGCCCTACGGCGAGGCGCCGGACGAGGACCTCTACGTCTGGCTCACTCCCGACCGCGGCTACCGGTTCGAGACCGCCGACCACAAGATCACCGCCATCCATGCGGGATCAGAGAGCATCCGGCTGATGGAGGGCTGTCTCTAGCCCCCAAACCTTGCCCGCCAAATCTTGCTATGGCGCCCCCCGGCGGCTAAGCACCCGCCAGCCTGCGCAAAGGGAGCCCCATGGCCGAGATCATCGACATCATCGCCCGCGAAATCCTCGACAGCCGGGGCAACCCGACGGTCGAAGTCGATGTGGTCCTGGAAGACGGCTCGTTCGGCCGCGCCGCCGTGCCGTCCGGCGCCTCCACCGGCGCCCATGAGGCGGTCGAGCTGCGCGACGGCGACAAGTCCCGCTACCTCGGCAAGGGCGTCGAGAAGGCGGTCGAGGCCGTCAACGGCGAGATCTTCGACGCCCTCTCGGGGATGGAAGCCGGCGACCAGCGCCGCATCGACACCCTGCTGATCGGCCTCGACGGCACCCCGAACAAGGCTCGCCTGGGCGCCAACGCCATCCTCGGCGTCTCGCTCGCCACCGCCAAGGCCGCCGCCATCAGCGCCGACCTGCCGCTCTACAAATACGTCGGCGGCGTCTCGGCCCGCGTCCTGCCGGTGCCCATGATGAATATTATTAATGGGGGCATGCACGCCGACAATCCGATCGACATTCAGGAGTTCATGATCCTGCCGACCGGCGCCCAGTCCTTCCGCGAAGGCCTGCGCATGGGCGCCGAGATCTTCCACGGCCTGAAGAAGGCCCTGAAAGACGCCGGCCACAACACCAATGTCGGCGACGAGGGCGGCTTCGCCCCCAACCTGGCCACCGCCGAAGAGGCCCTGGCCTTCATCATGAAGGCGGCCGAAGGCGCCGGCTACCGGGCGGGCGACGACTTCCTGCTCGGCCTCGACGTCGCCTCGACCGAGTTCTTCAAGAACGGCAAGTACGAGCTGGAAGGGGAGGGCAAGTCCTTCGACCCGGCCGGCATGGTCGGCTACCTCGAGGGCCTGGTCGCCAAGTTCCCGATCATCTCCATCGAGGACGGCTGCGCCGAGGACGATTTCGAGGGCTGGAAGCTGCTCACCGACGCGCTCGGCAAGAAGGTCCAGCTGGTCGGCGACGACCTGTTCGTCACCAACCCGGCCCGGCTGTCTGTCGGCATCGACAAGGGCCTGGGCAACTCCATCCTGGTCAAAGTCAACCAGATCGGCACCCTGTCCGAGACGCTGGACGCCGTCGATATGGCTCACCGCGCCGGCTACACCGCCGTCATGAGCCACCGCTCGGGCGAGACCGAGGACTCGACCATCGCCGACCTCGCCGTCGCCACCAACTGCGGTCAGATCAAGACCGGCTCCCTGGCCCGCTCGGACCGCACCGCCAAGTACAACCAGCTGCTGCGCATCGAGGAACAGCTGGACGACCAGGCCATCTACCTGGGCCGCTCGGCGATCAAGCAGCGCTAAAGCAGGGCCTCAACCGTCTCGTCGCTGCCGGGCTCGAGGCTTTCACCGATCCACAGCCGGTGCAGCCGGTTGCCCAGGATGTCGCCCGGCCCTTCGGTGAAGTGGGGCCGGCCGAACTCGGCCATCACCGCCGCCTGGGCGGCCAGCGCCTTGCGGTCCTGGGCGACCACGGGGCGCAGGAAGGTGCGGATGGCGGCCTCCTTCAGCCAGGCGGGGGCCATCCCCCTGCGGGTGGTGAAACAGGCGAACGGCGTGAAGCTGTCGTCGGTGGAGGGGGTGAAGAAGGCGGTCACGCACAGGGTCAGCCCCTGTTTGCCGTCCCACCGCGCCTGCACGATGGTTGGCGGGTAGTAGCGGGTGGCGCTGCGGGTGCGGTCGCGCTCGAGGAAGCGGGACATCAGGCCAAGGTCCGGCTTGGTCTGCTCGATGATCATCTCGATGCCGTCTTCGAAGCTGTTGACCTTCAGGTTGACCGGCAGGCGCCGGTCGCTTCGGCGGATGAAACCGTCGTGCAGATGGTTGGTGTGGAAGGGGTCGAGGACGTTCTCGATGGCGTCGTAGGCGCGGCCCTTCCAGGTTCCCTGCCGCCACCAGAAATGGTCCAGCCCCGGATCGCCCAGGGTCGGCGGCAGCGGCGGCTCGGCCGGCCCCTCGGCCGACAGGCAGACGAAGACGCCGCCATGCCGCTCGGCCACCCGCACCGGCGTCGCGGCCAGCTTCCCGGCCCCGGCGGCCGGCAGTTCGCACCCCGGCACCGCCACGCACTGACCCGAGGGATCGAACTTCCAGCCGTGATAGGGGCATTCGATGGCCCCGCCATCGACCCGTCCGAGCGACAGGGGATAGTTGCGGTGCGGGCAGCGGTCGATCAGGGCGCCCAGACCCTGCTCGCCGCGGAACAGCACCACCGACCGCCCGGCCACGACGACGCCAAGCCGGCCGCCGCGCCGGACCGCCTTCGACAGCGCGACCAGGTGCCAGGCGTTCTTCACCGCCGGCGGCAGGTCGGTCATGGCAGGGTCTCTCCGTTCCACTCGATGTCGATGGTCGTCGCCGCCGTCGTGCTGATTCCCATCCTGACGCCGGCCAGCATGAAAGCCAGCCCGTCGATGACGGCGCCAGCCATTGGCAGGCGATCTCCCGGCCGGCCGGCCACATCGCGGCGGGCGCGCAGCTGCCCGCGCCATTCCCCGAGCCGCCCGCGACGGATCGCCATCTCCAGCCCGAAGGTCAGGAAGGCCGGCAGCAGGTGCTGGCCGCCACCTTGGGGCAGGACGGGCTCCGGCGGCGTCGCCAGCATGGCCCGCGCCAGCCGCCCGTCGCCGACCAGCAGGTGCGCCCCGCTGGTCGCTCGCGGATTGCACTCGATCAGCCAGGGCTTGCCCGCCGCGTCGACGATCAGGTCGCAGGCGAACTGGCCCGTCAGGCCGCCCGCCGCCGCCAGGGCGCGGGCCTGCTCAAGGATCGTCCCGGCCAGACCCGGCGCCAGCGGATCGAAGGTCAGGCTGGCCCCGCCGTCCAGGCGCCAGGCGCTGCCATAGGCCGCGAAGGCCGTGACCTCTCCGGCCCGGGCGACGGCGTAGAAGCTGACCTCCCGGCCCTCGATCCGTCGCTGGGCGATCCAGCCCGACGTCGGCGCGGTGGCGGCCAACTGTTCCGGCGCCGGCCCGACCAGGGTTCCACCGCCGAACCGGCTGTAGCGCGCCTTGAACACCCAATCCCGGGAAGCTTCGCGGAAGGGGTCGAGATCGGCGGCGCTGTCGAGACGATGCGTCTGCGGCGAGGGCAGGCCGATCTCACGGCAGAGCTCGGCGAACAGGGCCTTGTCGTGCAGCGTCCGCAGCATCGCCGCCGGCGGCTGGAACAGGCGCTGGCCCAGCGGCAGGGCCGCCAGATGGAACACCTCCTCGCAGGCCGGCACGACCAGCACCGGATCGAGCTCGTCGACCAGCGCCGTCACCCGGCTGCGGAACCCGGCGGGATCGCGGACCGGCGAGGGATAGCGGTGCACCCGCGCCACCGCTCGCGACCACCGGGCCAGCCGCGCCGTCACGCAGTCGGCCATGTGAACCTCATAGCCCGCCTGGGCGAAGTCGCGGGCGATATCCAGCGCCGCCGCCGCCCGGGCTCCGGTGACCAGGACGCGCTCAACCATCGGCCAGCCCGAAGGCGAGACTACGGACCCGCTTGGGCGAGGGCGGATCGGGCGGGGTGTCGCTGACCAGCACCGGAACCGGCAGGGCCAGCCGCTCCCGCAGCCGGACGCCGAGATCGGCGGCGTACGCCCCATAGCCGACCCGCAGTTCGACCTGGTCCGCCGTCGCGATGGCCAGCCATTGGGCCGGCGGCGGCAGCAGCGCCTCGACCGCCTCACTCAGCTGCGTCGGCGTCACCGCCAGGCCGGGGAAGCGCCAGATGTCGGTGACCCGTCCCATCACCGGCCGGATCACCCGGCCAGCGTAGCCACAGCCACAGCCGGCCGGATCGAGCTCGATATAGTCATCGGTGCGCACCCGCACGATCGGCTGGCTGGTGCGCCGAAGGTCGGTCACCACCGGCCGGAACCCCTCCGTCCCAGCGACCGGCTCCAGTTCGATCTCCAGGCTGTGCTCGTTGAGGTGCAGGGCGCCGCGCGGGCAGGCGGCGGCGATGAAGCCCTCCGTCGCCTGGTAGATCGGATCGGGCCGCACGCCGAGCGCCTCGCCGACCCAGATCCGCTCGGCCGCGCCCATCGGCTCGGCCCCGTAGAACAGACGGCTGAGAGCGGGCAGGGCCAGCCGTCCGGCCGCGACCTCGCCGGCCATCCACACCAGCCGCGAGGCCGGCGCGATCAGCACGGTCGGCGAGAAGGCGTCGAGCTTGGCCGCAACCTCGTCCTGCCGCAAATCCAGCGGCAGATGCAGGAAGGTCCGCCGCCGGCTGGCGCTGTCGCTGTAGAGGCTGCTGTTGGCGCGCAGCATCAGCGCCAGCCGCATCGGCGCCAGCAAGGTCCCGAGCGGCAGCACCCGGGCCAGGATCTGGCCGATGTAGTCGGCCCGCTCGGCGGCGCTGGCCAGGAACACGCCGCGCTGACCGCTGCTGCCGGTCGAATAGCCGGCCACGACGCCCGGTCCCACCTCGCCGGTTCCGCCGCGCTCGGCGTCCAGGGCGGCGGCGTGGATTTCCGCGTGGCTGCAGCCGAGGCTGTTCCAGCGGCCGTAGTCGGCCCGCAAGGCCGCCACCTCGGTGATCGGAACCTGATCCAGCGGCCCATCCGCGAAGGCTGCGAGGGCAGGGGTCCGCCGCAAGGCCGGCCGCAGCGCCGACCACAGCCGCCCGCGCCGCCGCGCCAGTCCCGCCGCCGACCGGCCCATGGCCATCCGCGTGGCCAGCCAGGAGGCGACGATGGCCCTAGGCGACATCGTCGTCGCGGAAGGCGGCGGCGCTGACCGCGCAATGGGACGGCAGGATGGCCAGGTCGGCGTTGTTGGCCTGGGCCCGGTGCAGCTGCATCAGGGTCTGGCGATAGACCCGCGTCTCGCCTAGCAGGGCGGTGGTGATGCGCGGCGGCGGCCGGCATTGGGTGATCGCCTTGCCGGACCACACCGCGTCGGCGGCCAGCAGCACATGCCGGTCCTTCTGATTGCGCAGCGCCAGCCCCCAGTGACCCTTGCAGTGACCCGGCAGCTCGACGGCGATCAGCGACCCGTCGCCGAGAATGTCTCGCCCCTCGGCCAGCGGCGCGAAGGCGCTGGGCAGGGCGATGGCCGGCGCCTCCTCGAAGAACCGCGCCCGGGCCTCGGTGTCGGGCGGCGCCAGTGCGCCCAGCAAGCCCTGGGTGACCCGGCGCAGACGACTGCCCTGGCGGAGAGTCTCCAGCCCGGCCCGGGCGCAATGGATCGGCACATCCGGAACCTGGTGCAGTCCGGCGACGTGGTCGCCGTGGAAGTGGGAAAGGATGACCCCGCCGATGTCGCCGGCCGCCACGCCATTGGCCGCCAGCCAGGCCGGCCAGTCCTCGGTCCCGCCCAAATCCACCGGCGTCGCGATACGGTACAGCCGCTCGGGCCAGGGCTGCGTCGCCATCAGGAAGGCCGCATCGTAGCCGGTGTCGAACAGCAGCACCCCGACGTCCGGATGGCGGATCACCCCGACCATGGCCGGAAAGGCCGCCGGGCACAGCGAGCCGCCGCTCAACGTCATGATCTCCGGATGGCGCGTGCTTCCCCGGGCGATCCAGTCGAACCCGACCCGCTTCATCGCCGGCCTCCCGCCGCCGCCAGCAGGGCCGCCAGGCCGTCATGTTGTGGCCGAAAGCCGATCCGCTCGGCGGTCTCCTCCAGGTCGAAGGTCTGAGAATAGGCGAGAGTGGCCAGGCTGTAGCGGGTCAGGCGGGGCTCAGTCCGCCGGCCCGTCCTGCGCGCCAGCCCCTCGGACAGGGCCGCCAGGACATGGCCCACGGCCACGGGCAGGTCGATCATCCATGGCTTGCGACCCAGTGCGGCGCTCAGCGCGCCGGCCACCTCCCGCACGGTCCTTGGCCGGCCGCCGGAGACGTTGACGGCTCGGCCGGCGACCCGGTCGATCCCCGCCTCGGCCAACAGGATCGCCGCCGCCGCGTCCCGCACGTCCGTCAGTTCGATCAGCGCCTGGCCGCGCCGCAGCATCGGCATCCACCGTCGCCGCGCCAGCTCCGCCAGCCTGGGCAGCAGCACCTGGTCGTCCGGCCCGACGATGGCCCGCGGCCGCACCGCCGTCGTCGCCAGGGACGGTCCGTTGGCCGCCAGCACCAGGGCCTCGGCGGCCAGCTTGGTCCGGGCGTAGTCGTTCAGGGGCGGCTGGGCCGGGGCGTCGTCCGCGCGGATGCCGAGGCGATCCCGGAAGGAAGCGAAGATCGACGGTGAGGAGATGAAGACGAACCTGTCGCAGCCCTCGGCCCGCGCCGCCGCCAGCAGCGCCGCCGTCGCCGTGACGTTGATGCGCTCGAACGCTTCTTTCGGTCCCCAGCTGGCCGACAGGGCGGCGGCGTGGATCACCGTATCGCAACCGCGGACCAGCGAGCGGAAGTCGGTTTTCTGATCCGCCAGGTCGGTCGAAATGAACGCCGCCCCGGCAGTCCGGATCCGCGCCAACGGCGTCAGCGAGCGTCCGGTCGCGATCACCTCATGGCCCTGGGCCCGCGCTGCCTCGACCAGTCCGAGCCCAAGCCCGCCCGTCGCCCCGGTGATGAGCAGTCTGCGCCCCATGCCGTCAGAGCCTCAGGACCATGGCGCCGGCGCTGATGCCGGCCGCGGTGCCCAGCATCATCACCGTGTCGCCGCGGGCGACAAGCCGCTGGTCGAGGGCGTGGGCCAGCACCGTGGGCAGGGAGGCGGCGATCTGGTTGCCGGTGGTGGCGAAGATGTCGATCACCGGCACGCCGGCGAACAACCGCTTCACATGGGCGACGCCCGGGGCGCTGGCCTGGTGACAGATCACCGCCTTCAGGTCGGATCTGGCGACGCCGGCCTCGGCCAGCGCCTGGTCGATGACCTTGGGCAGCCGCTTCGCCGCCGCCTTGAAGATGCCAAAAGCGTCCATCTGGAAGCGCGATCCGGTCACCAGCGCCTCATAGCCCTCTTCGACCCGCAACCGCGTGCCGCCGGCCTTCAGGGTGGCCAGCGCATGGCCCTCGCCATAGCTCTCGAACCGCGCCGACAGCAGGCCGGCGGGCCCGTCGCGGGCCTCGATGGCCACCGCCGCCGCCCCGTCGCCGAAGATGGCCAGGGTCTTGGGATTGGCCGGATCCAGGCCTGCCGAGGCGATGTCGCTGGCGAACACCACGGCCCGCCGCCAGCGCCCGACGGCGATCCCCATCGCCGCCACGTCCAGCGCCGACAGGAACGACAGGCAGGTCTGGTTGACATCGAACACCGGAATCCCCGACCGCCCCAGCCCCAGCCGGTCCTGCACCAGGATGGCGGTCGAGGGGATGGGCTGCTCCATTACCCCGCAGCCGCCGATCAGCACCTCAAAGCCGCCCTGGTCCCAGCCGGCCATGGCCAGCGCCCGGCGCGCCGCCTCGGCGGCCATCATCGAGCTGGTCTCCGCGTCCGACGCCACGCCCCGGGAAATGATTCCGAACTCCTGCTCCACCCAGCCCACCGGCTTGCCCAGGCGCGCGTCCAGGGCCGTCGAAGGCAACTGGCTCAGCGGCCGATACGCGCCCCAACCGGCGATCTCGAAGGCGATCATGCGTCTGTCGTCTCTCACCACGGTCTGTAGCCTAGCAGGATGGAACCTTAAGATGCGGCGGTTTCTCGACAACCGTTTGCGCGCTGGGCCGAGGATTGGTGCAGACCAGAAATGTTACCGCTAACATTTTCCTTCTCCTTCCCCGGCGACGGTGGTTATCTCCCGCCCAAGTGACGCGCAGATCGTGACGGGAGGGTTGATGACGGGACGAGGATGGGCGTTTTTCGCCTGGCTGACCGCCAGCATGTTGGCCTTTGGCGCGACCGCTGCCGAGCCCTACCGTGACCCCGGCCTCAGCGCAGAGGTCCGGGCGGCGGATATCGTCTCGCGGATGACCCTCGAGGAGAAGGCCGGCCAGCTGCGCGACGTGGCGCCCGCCATCCCGCGTCTCGGCGTCCCGCGCTACAATTGGTGGAACGAGGGGCTACATGGCGTGGCCAGGGCCGGCGAGGCGACGGTGTTTCCGCAAGCCATCGCCATGGCCGCCACCTGGGACGCGCCGCTGATCCGTCAGGTCGCCGACGTCATCAGTACTGAATTCCGCGCCAAGTACGTCGAGCGCCTCGACGCCGAGGGCGGCTCGGACCGCTATCGCGGCCTGACCGTCTGGTCGCCCAACATCAACATCTTCCGCGACCCCCGCTGGGGCCGCGGCCAGGAGACCTGGGGCGAGGATCCCTACCTGACGTCCAGGCTTGGCGTGGCCTTCATCCACGGCCTGCAGGGGGACGATCCCGAACACCTCAAGACCCTGGCCACCGCCAAGCATTTCGCCGTCCACAGCGGCCCGGAAGCCGGTCGGCACCGCGACGACATCCACCCTTCGCCCTACGACCTGGAAGACACCTACCTGCCAGCCTTCCGGGCCAGCGTCATCGAGGGCAGGGCCCAGGCGGTGATGTGCGCCTACAACGCCGTCGACGACGTGCCGGCCTGCGCCAGCCGGGCCCTGCTCGAGGACCGGCTGCGCAAGACCTGGGGCTTCAAGGGCCATGTGGTCTCCGACTGCGGCGCGGTCTCCGATATCTTTCGCCCCGACGCCCACCGCTACGCGGGAACGCCGGAGGAGGCGGTCGCCGCCGCCTTCGGGGCCGGCATGGACCTGATCTGCGGCGAGTTCGGCCCCGGCAAGAGCGCCGATCCCCAGCCGATCATCAGCGCTGTCCGTGATGGCAAGCTCGGGGAAGCCGTCGTCGACCAGGCCGTGCGCCGGCTGTTCGAGGCTCGCTTCCGCCTCGGCCTGTTCGACGCCGCCTCGCCCTACAGCGGCATCACCGCCGCCCAGAACGACACCTCGGCCCACCGCGCTCTGGCCCTGGAGACGGCCCAGGCCTCGCTGGTGCTGCTCAAGAACGACGGCCTGCTGCCGCTGAAGACCGCGCCGAAACGCATCGCCGTCATCGGCCCTAACGCAGACAGCCTCGACGCCCTGGTCGGCAACTACAACGGCAAGCCCTCGAAGCCGGTCACCGTGCTGGCCGGCCTCAAGGCCCGCTTCCCCGACGCTCAGGTCACCTTCGTCGAAGGCTCCGGCCTGGTCGGCGAGAGTCAGGCCGGCAAAGGCGCAGACGCGGCCCTGGCCGCCGCCCGCGACGCCGACCTGGTGGTCTTCGTGGGCGGCCTGACCGCCCGGCTCGAGGGCGAGGAGATGCGGGTCCAGGCCGAGGGCTTCGCCGGCGGCGACCGCACCAGCCTCGACCTGCCGGCCCCGCAGGGGAGGCTGCTCGAGGCTCTGCACGCCCAGGGCAAGCCCGTCATCCTGGTGCTGACCAGCGGCAGCGCCCTCAGCGTCAACTGGGCCGACCGGAACCTGCCGGCCATCATCGAGGCTTGGTATCCGGGCGGGGAGGGCGGCCACGCCGTCGCCGGCCTGATCGCCGGCGACTTCAGCCCCTCGGGCCGCCTGCCGGTGACCTTCTATCGCTCGGCCGACCAGCTGCCGGCCTTCAGCGACTACCGCATGGCCGGCCGCACCTACCGCTACTTCAAGGGCGAGGCCCTCTATCCGTTCGGCCACGGCCTCAGCTACACCCGCTTCGCCTACGCCACCCCGGTGGTCGCGCGGAGCCAGGTGAAGGCCGGCGAGGACGCCGTCGTGACCGTCAAGGTCAGCAACGTCGGGACGCGCGACGGCGCCGAGGTCGTCCAGCTCTACGTCTCCCGGCCCGGCGGCCCGATCCGCGCCCTGCAGGGCTTCCAGCGCATCAGCCTGAAGGCCGGCGAGACCCGCGAGGTCCGTTTCGTCCTCGACGCCCGCGCCCTCAGCCAGGTCGACGTGGCGGGCGGCCGCCACGTCGAACCCGGCCGGGTCGACCTGTGGATCGGCGGCGGCCAGCCGAATGCCCGGCCCGGCCTCGCCCCGGTCGCGGGCGTCACCGCCAGCCTGCAGGTCACCGGACGACAGACCCTCGCCCCCTAGATGCTCGCCTGCATCCGGTAGAGCCTGGCATAGGCCCCGCCGGCCGCCATCAGCGCCTCATGGCCGCCCTGCTCGACGATCCCATCCTCGGTCAGCACCAGGATGCGGTCGGCGTGGCGCACCGTCGACAGCCGGTGGGCGATGACCAGCGTGGTGCGATCCCGCGCCAGGTCCAGCAGCGCCCCCTGCACCGCCCGTTCGCTCTCGTTGTCGAGGGCGCTGGTCGCCTCGTCGAAGATCAGGATCGGCGGGTCCTTGAGGAAGGCGCGGGCGATAGTCAGCCGCTGCTTCTGGCCGCCCGACAGCCGCACCCCCCGCTGGCCGATGTCGGTGTCGTAGCCGTGCGGCAGGGCCATGATGAAGTCGTGCGCATGCGCCGCCTTCGCCGCCGCCACGACCTCGTCCGGCGACGCGCCGGGCCGCCCGTACAGCAGGTTCTCCGCCACCGAGCCGGCGAACAGATAGACGTCCTGCTGCACCACCCCGATGTTGCGCCTCAGCGACTCCAGGGTGACATCGCGGATGTCCTGTCCGTCGACCAGGATCGCCCCTTCGCCGACCTCGTAGAACCGCGGGACCAGGGCGCAGAGGGTGCTCTTGCCGACCCCGGAGGTCCCGACCAAGGCGACGAACTCCCCCGGCGCGATGTCGAGCGACAGCCCGCGCAGCACCGGTCTCGCCTCGGCCTGATAGCGGAAACCCACGTCGCGAAAGGCGAGGGCGCCGCCAACCATGGGCAGCACCCTGGCGCCAGGCCGATCGGCGATGTCCGGCGCCGTCTCGAGGATCTCCATGACCCGCGCGAAGCCCGTGTAACCCTGCTGCCAGAGCCGCACGAAGTTGCTCAGCCGCTGCACCGGATCGACCAGCACCGCCACGCAGAGCAGGAAGGTCACCAGATCGGCGACGGTCAGCCCCGCCTGTACGACCCGCACCGCCCCGACCACGATGACCAGCACGGTCAGCAGTTGCGGAAAGCTCGTCGTTCCCACCGACAGCCAGGCCTCGCCGCGATAGCCGTCCCGCCGGCTGTCGAGGAATAGCTGGTTCTCGACCGCGAACCGCCGGCTCTCCAGCGCCTCGCCGCCGAACGCCTTGACCACCCGGATGCCGGCCAGGGAGTCCTCGACCCGTTCATTGACCGCCGCGATCTGCCGTTTGCTGCGGGTCACGGCCTCGCGCATCAGCCGGTTGAAATGCAGGGTGTAGAGCAGGGCGAAGGGGAAGGCGGCCAGGATCAGCAGGGCCAGCGGCCAGTCCAGCCAGGCCAGGATGGCCACGGCCCCGACGAACTTGAGCACGGCGATGGCCAGGTCCTCGGGGCCATGATGGTAGAGCTCGCCCAGCGAATGCAGGTCGTTGGTGATCCGGCTCATCAGCTGGCCGACCCGCTGGCGGTCGTAGAAGCTGAACGACAGCTTCTGGCAGTGGTCGAACACTTCCTGGCGCAGGGCGCCCTCCATCTTGGCCCCCATCACGTGGCCCTGGTAGTCGACGAACAGGGTGGAGGCCGCCTGCGTCGCCAGCAGGGCCAGCATCAGCCCGCCGACCGCCCAGATCTGGCCCAGCGCCTCGGGAGCGTCGCCCAGCGCGACCAGCCGCCGGGTCACATGGTTGGCGCACAGCGGCAGCAGCAGCGCGGTCGCCGCGACGATCAGCGCGCAGCCGACATCCGCCGCCAGCAACGGCAGATGGGGTCGATAATAGGAGAGGAATTTGCGGACCCGCGGCCGGGCCAGAAGGCCGCCGAAGGTCGTGAAAAGTCGAAAAGCGTCAGCGCGAACGTCTGGTTCGGCCAGTCCGTCCTGGGTTTGCGTAGGCATACAGCGTCATGTCCTGGTTTTCGGGAAGGGCTCCTTTCGCGTTGGACATGACGGTTTTCATTTCGCTCTCCCGCTTGGCGTGGCGGGACTATCGGCCGGAGCCGGGCAGGGCGCAATAGGGGCCGCTACCGCGCCCCGCCCTTGGCCAGCGCCTCGCCCAGCAGCGCGCGATAGGCGGCCTCGAACGGCCCCCGGTCGCTGTCCGGCTTGCCCGGATAGACCTGCCGCAGGCCAGCGATGCGCTCCGCCGTCGCCGTCTTCCAGGCCAGGTCCGCCTTCGCCAGTCGCGCCAGGATGGCCGCGTCGTCCCGGCCGGCGACCGGCTCATAGGCCAGCAACGCCCGCAGCTGCCACATCGCCTGGCGCTCGACGTCCGGCGTCGCCGAGCCCCGCGTGCGCCGCCCTGTCCACTTCACCGCCTCGGCCAGCTGGCGGCGGAAGCGCGGGTCGTCCCAGGTCGAAGGCGTATGGCCGAGGTTGCTGAAGAACAGTCGCCCCCTGCCCACCTGCCGGGCCCAGGCGACCGGCACGGCATAGGGCCGCTTCAGCGCCGTGCCGCTGAAATCCAGCGTCTGCAACACCCGCACCCGCCCCGGCTCGAACCCGGAATACTGGTAGATCTCCTCGGCATAGTCGAAGCTGACCGGCCACATGGCCGTGGCCGGAAAGTCGGGATCGAGCGTCTCGATCCGCACGCTCGTTCCCTGCGTCCAGGGATGGCCAGCGAACTGGCCGCCGATGAACCGCGCGTAGGGCTCGCCTGGCCCTTCATAGGTCCAGCCGGTATCAGCGGCGCTGTGCAGCCCCACGAACCCCAGCCGCCCCGCCGCCACCCGCCCTTGCACCGCCGCCCAGGCCTCGGCCGAGATCGGCAGCGCCCCGGTGGTGTAGAAGACCAGCACATCGACGCTGGCCAGCCGCTCGGGCGTGATCTCGCGGGCGTCCTGGGTGACCTGGGCGGTGAAGGCGCCGGACTCCCGGCCGATGGCGATGATGGCCGTTTCGGACGGCGCCAACCCGCCGCCCTCAGGCCGGATCACCGGCGCATGTCGCCAGCCAACGGACTGGTCGAGATAGAGCACCCGCAGCGGCCTGGCGGCGGCCGGAGAGGCGAGGGCGACGAGGGCCGCGACGGCGGCCAACAGGGCGAGGAGGCGGATCATGGTCCGGTCGTTGTGCAAGGCGCCGCGCCGCTTGTCACGCCGCGATGCGTGAGCCCTACAGCGTCTGCCCGATCGACCAGCTGTGCCCGAACGGGTCGGTCAGCTGTCCGTACCGATCCCCCCAGAACATATCGTCCAGCGGCATGCGGACCGTCGCGCCCGCTGCCACGGCCCGGTCGAACCAGGCGCGGGCGTCGTCAACCTGCAGGTGGAGGGTGACGGCGGCCGGGTCCGGGGCGCCGGCGTCGCTGAAGTCGTCGGACAGCATGACGATGTCGCCGTTGATCTCCAGCCGGCTGTGCATGATTCGCACGCCGTCCTGGCCGAGGTTGCGGAACAGCTCCCTGGCCCCGAAGGCCGCCTCGTAGAAGGACACGGCGGCGGCTCCACCCTTGACGGTGAGATAGGGATAGACGCCGGTCGCCACGGCCGGCGGTTTGGTGAATTCCATGGTTCCTCTCCCCTAGATGGCCTCGCGCAGCATGGTCAGCGCCATGATGACGCTGGCGATCTGCACGTCGATCCTGTCCGGCCCATCGAACCGCTCGACCGCGTGACGGATGCCGTGATTGCTGCGCGCGGTGGCGAAGTGGACGGTGCCGACCGGCTTCATCGGCGTGCCGCCGCCGGGGCCCGCCACACCGGTAACGGCCACCGCCAGATGGGCGTTGGAGTGCTCCAGCGCCCCCTCGGCCATCATCCGCACCACCGGCTCGGACACCGCCCCGTGGTCGGCCAGCAGGTCGCCCGGCACGCCCAGCATCTCCTGCTTGGCGCGGTTGGAATAGGTCACGAAGCCGCGCTCCAGCACGTCCGAGGCCCCGGGGATGCTGCACAGGGCGCCGGAGACCAGGCCGCCGGTGCAGCTTTCGGCGGTGACGATCCGCAGACGCTGGTCGCGGCACTCCTCCAGCAGGAGGCGCGCCAGGGTCTGGATCTCCAGGGGAAACATGAGGGCGCGCGCTCCGGGCTGGTCAAATGGCTGGGACAGCCCAACATCGCCCGGCTGGCTGTTCAAGACGATTCGGAAAATCCATGACCGCGACCGACGCCGTGCCCGTTCCCGCCGAACCGAGCGATCCGATCGCCAAGGAGCGGATCCCCTGGATCTACGTCCTGGCGGTGTTCTGCGGCGCCTCCATGGTCTTCATGGTCCAGCCGATGGTCGCCAAGCTGGTGCTGCCGCAACTGGGCGGCTCGCCGCAGGTGTGGAACACCTCCATGGCCTTCTTCCAGGGGGCGCTGCTGGTCGGTTACGGCTACGCCCACTTCCTGCAGAAAATCCCCCGGGCCCGCACCCAGGTGCTGATCCACCTCTGCGTCATGGTCCTGGCCGCCACCCTGCTGCCGCTGCGCATCACCACCCTCTTGGGCGATCCCGGCGCGACGCCGCCGGCCCTCTGGCTGCTGGGGGTGCTGGCCATCTCCATCGGCGCGCCGTTCGCCGCCCTGTCGGCCACCGCCCCGCTGGTCCAGGCCTGGCACGCCAAGGTGCACGGCCGGGAAGGGGGCCCCGAGCCCTGGGCCCTCTACGCCGCCAGCAACCTGGGCAGCCTGCTGGCTTTGCTGGCCTATCCGGCCATCATGGAGCCGGCCCTGCTGCTGCACGACCAGCGCTATGGCTGGAGCGGCCTCTACGTCGCCTTCGTCGGCATCATGATCGTCCTGGCCCTCAACGTCCGCAAACACGACACCGCCGCGGCGCCCACCGTCGCCGAGCAGACCCCGGCCCAGGCCGCGCCGGTGACCTGGCGCCAGCGGCTGACCTGGATTGCCCTGGCCGCTTTGCCGTCCAGCCTCATGCTCGGCGTCACCGCCCACCTGACCACCGACGTGGCCAGCGCGCCCTTCCTGTGGGTGCTGCCGCTGTCGCTCTACCTCTTGACCTTCATCATCGCCTTCCAGACCCGGCCGATGATCCCGCCCAGGCTGGCGCTGATCCTGATGTCGACGGCCCTGATCGTCACGGTCGCCACCATGCCGTTCGGCTCGCCCAACGTGCTGTTCACGCTTGGCATCCACCTCGTCACCTTCTTCCTCTGCGCCCTGGTCTGCCATCAGGCCCTGGTGGCGCGGCGGCCCGATCCGAGCCGGCTGACCGACTTCTACCTCTGCATGTCGATCGGCGGCGTGGTCGGCGGGGCCTTCAACGCGTTCGTCGCGCCGCTGATCTTCGAGACGGTGGCTGAGTACAGCATCGTCCTCTGCCTCTGCGCCCTGGCGCGTCCGTTCGGACAGCTGATGCCGACCCGGCGCGAGCTGGTCATCTGCGTCATCGCCGTGACCGGTTTCGTCATCGCCCTGGTCTCGGTGACCGACCGGTTCTGGTACTTCCTCGTCGCCGACAAGAACGCCTTCTCCTCCCTGACCGTCCTGCGGATCCTGGCCGGACTGGGCCTCGCCGCCGTCGCCGGCCTCGCCGTCATGGCCAACGCCCGGCGCCAGTCGGACGCGCCGCCCCGTCGGCTGGAATGGGTTTTCCTCGGCATCGCCGCCGCGGCCTGGGCCTTGACCCTGGTCGCCGGCCTGACGCCAGGCCAGGGCCTGCGGCCCATCCAGGGGATGACCCTGATCGACCTGGTCCTGGTTCTGGTGGCGATCAGCGGCCTGGCGGTCGGCGGCGCCATCGTGCTGTTCCGCCTGCGCCCCGATCTCGCCGTCGAGCCCAGGCCGCTCGAGTGGCTGGTCATCGCCCTGGCGGTCATCGGCGCCGATCTCGCCCTCCTGACCCTGGCCAACCAGTTCACAACGGCGGCCATTCCGGCGGTGCTGACGGTGCGGGTGGCGGGCGCCGTGGGGGTGGTGGCCATCGCCGTCTGCGCCGTGACGGTGCGTGAGCGGGCCCTGCTGTTCTTCGCGGCCATCTCGCTGCTGGCCTATTCGGCCTACACCATCGATCCGCACACCGACTACTACCAGAGCCGGCGCAGCTTCTTCGGCGTCGTCCACTTCTCCATGGCCGACGTGCCGGGGCTCGGCGGCAAGGTGCGCGTCTTCTCGCACGGCACCACCCTGCATGGGGCCCAGGCGCAGGACCCGCGCTACCAGTGCCGGCCGCTGGTCTACTACGCGCCGGAAACGCCGATCGGCCAGGTGTTCACCAAGGTTCAGAAGAGCAAGAGCGCCGTCACCGTCGGCGCGGTCGGCCTGGGGACCGGCGCGGTCGCCGCCTATGTGCGGCCGACCGACCAGATGACCTTCTTCGAGATCGACCCCCAGGTCGTCGCCACCTCCAGCGACCCCAAGGTCTTCAGCTACACCACCCAATGCGCCAAGGGTCCGGTCGATTACGTGCTGGGCGACGCCCGCCTGACCCTGGAGAAGCAGCCAGCCGGCAAGTACGACATTCTGCTGATCGACGCCTTCTCCTCCGACGCCATTCCCGCCCACCTGCTGACCGTCGAGGCCATGAGGGGCTATCTCGACCGGGTGAAGCCGGACGGCATCGTCATCCTCCACCTGTCCAACCGCCACCTGGAGCTGATCTTCCCGGCCGCTTCGGTGGTCCACGCGGCGGGCGGCCACGCGCTGTTCCAGGGCCATTCGGCGGCCGAGAACATGCCCAGCTACTGGGAGTCCTCGGAGGATGTGATGATCGTCGCCAAGGACCCGGCCGTGCTGGCGCCCTACGCCGCCGAGCCGCAATGGTTGCCCCCGCCGCCGGCCAGGGTGCGCGCCTGGACCGACGATTACACCAACCTGATCGGAGCGATGATGGCCAGCGTCGAGCTGCCCTGGGGTCCGCCGCGTCGCCGCTGGGCCTGGCAGGCCGAGGCCGAGGTCAGGCGGGCGTCTCCACCAGCGCCACCGCCTGCGCCGCCAGCCCCTCCTGGCGGCCGGTAAAGCCCATTCCCTCGGTCGTCGTCGCCTTGACGCTGACCCGATCGAGGGAAAGCCCGAGCAGCTCGGCCAGCCGGGCCCGCATGGCCGCCCGGTGCGGTTTGATCTTCGGCCGCTCGCAGATGAGCGTGAGGTCGACGTTGAGGATGCGGCCACCCCGCCGGGTGACCAGCTCGGCGGCGTGCTTGAGGAACAGGTCCGACGACGCGCCCTTCCACTGCGGGTCGGTCGGCGGGAAGTGGTCGCCGATGTCGCCCTCGCCGATGGCCCCGAGGATGGCGTCGGTCAGGGCGTGCAGCCCGGCGTCGGCGTCGGAGTGGCCGATCAGGGTCTGGTCGTGGTCGATGCGCACGCCGCACAGCCACACCGCCTCGCCGGGGCCCCAGCGATGGGCGTCGAAACCCTGGCCGATGCGGGTGATCTTCGTGGCCCCGGCCAGCATCTCGGCCATCTGGAAGTCCTCCGGATAGGTCAGTTTCATCAGGGCCGGATCACCGGCGGTCAGCACCACCCGGCCGCCATCGGCCTCGACCACGGCCGCGTCGTCGGTCGGCTCACCCGGCCCGGCCCAGTTGCGATAGGCCTGGGCCAGCCGGCCGGCGCGGGCGGCTTGCGGGGTCTGGGCGCGGAACAGGCCGTCGCGGGAGACGGTTTCGGTCCGCCCCTCGGCGACGCGCCGCAGGGTGTCCGCCACGGGCAGGGCGGGCAGGGCGGCGTCGGCGTCCTTCAGGGCATCGAGGAGGTCGCGGACGTGGGCGGCGGTGACGAGGGGGCGGGCGGCGTCGTGCACCAGCACCGGTGTTTCGGAATCGACGGCGAGGGCGGCCAGACCGGCCTGCACCGACAGGGCGCGGGTGGCGCCGCCGGTCGCCAGGGTCCAGCCGGTCAGGCCGGCGAGAACCTCGGCCGCCTGGGCCTGAGCGTCCTCGACGACGACGACGACCAGGGCTTCGGCGCCGGCGCTGAGCAGCGCCTCAGCCGACCAGCGCAGCACCGGCTTGCCGGCCAGGTCGCGCCACTGCTTGGCGGCTCCCGGCCCGGCCCTTGTGCCGCTGCCGGCGGCGACGATGATGGCGGCGAAGGTCATGGGTGTGTCTTAGAGCGCCGCCGCCCCCGGCGGAAACCGGTTTGTTTCTCTTCGCTACCTGGGACTCTGGATGCGCGCCGCGCCGTAGGGCGGGGTCAGGCCATCGCCGCGCGCGAAATCGCGCATCAGACGGTAGTAGCCGTCCGAATAGCGGGTCGAGACCCGCGAACCGTCGGCGGCGACCTCGAACTCCGTCATCCCGTGCTCGGCGTCTGGATAGACGGCCAGGGTGATCGGCCGCCCCCTGGCCATCAATCCTGCCAGGCGCCGGGCGGTTTCACCGCTGGGCGCATCGAGGTCCTTGCCTCCGAGAACCCACAGCTGCGGCGTGTCGAGCCGCTCCAGCGTGGGCATCGGGTCATAGCGCCATGGCGTGCCGAATCGGAAGGCCGGGGCGGCCTTGCGGATGTCCTCGGCGCTCATCGGCAGGATGAAGTGGGTGAAATTGCCACGCACGTCCCTGTACCAGGGCGCGTTGCGGTACCTGTCGCGGACCGCGTCGAAAGCCTCGAAGCCCTCGGTGAAGCCGCTTTCGAACAGGGCCTCGGCCGCCCGGCCGACCTCCAGCCCCTTGGCGATCTCTTCGGGGCCATGGCCCTTGAGGCCCATCTCGAAGGCGATGGCCTCCTGGTCCTCGTCGATGACCGAGACCGCCAGGCCGAAGCTGACGATGACGAAGTCCGCATCGGACTTGCTGGCGGCGATCGGCGCCACCCAACCACCCTGGCTCGGCCCCTGGAAACCGATCCTGCGCACACGGCCGCCGGCCAGCCGCCGGGCCTCCTTCAGGGCCGCGACGGCGTCGTCGGCCAACAGCCAGAAGTCCTGGGTGTAGGTCCCCCCCGACGCCCCGGTCCCGCGCTTGTCGTAGACGAAGGCGCCGACGCCCATGGCGGGCAGCAGGCGCTGCAGCGCGTCGAACTCCCGGGCCGAGTCGCGCTCGGAGCCGTGCAGCAGGACGACGATCGGGACCGGCCCGTCCTCAGGTGGCAGAATCAGTCGCCCGACCAGCCGGACGTCGTGGGAGACGAAGGTCGTCTCCTGGGTCCGCAGCGCAATCCGTCGGCCGGTCTCCTTGCCGAGGCTCAGGGTTCCGGAGGCGCAGGGGCCGAAGGCGATGTCTCGCGGGTCGGGGCGTTCGGTCCATCCCACGGTGTGCCGCCAGCCTTCCGCTGTGCCCGTCAGCTTGCCGGTCTCGCCGCTGAGCCGCCGCCAGCGCAGGCCGCCGCTCGTCGGTCCGACGACGACGACATCGCCGTCCGCCATGGCGTAACTCCCCACGGGACAGGTCGCCGGCTCCGCGGCGCCGCCCGGCGTGGCCAGGACAAGGAGCAGGGCGGTCGCCGCCAGTGGGGCCAAGGCTCGGATCATCATTTCACCCAGGGTGCTGTTCTGCCCCTGTCGTACTGGATCTCCGCCCGGTGCGATTGGACGGATGAAAGGAGCTTAACTCGTCCTGCGACCGCCTCGCTGGTATCCTGCCGGGCGATGGGTCAAGTCCTGCACAGCTTCAGCGGCGTTCGTGTCCGCCGCGTGGTCGATCACAGCCATGGCCTGGTCGCCGAGCACGCGCACGACTGGCCGGTCCTCTCGCTCTTCGTTCTCGGCGGCTACAGCAACCAAACGGAACTGGGGGAGGTCGGCATCGCCGGCCCCTCAGCCATGCTGTACCGGGCCGGCGCCGCGCATCGGAACCGCATCGGGCCATTGGGCTTCGAACAGATCGAAATCGAGTTCGATCCCGATTGGCTGGGCGGATCACTGTTGCCGGCGAGGCCGGTCTCGCGGTGGCTCTGCGGCTGGGCCGGTGACCGGGTGCGTGGCCTGGCCAGGGCCTGCCTTGCGGTCTCGGACCCGGCCGAGCTGCGGGACATCCTCCAGACCTTTGTCGGCGGGGCCGGCTGGCAGCCGACGATCCCCCGGCCCGAATGGACGCGCGAGGCCGAGCAACGGCTGCGCGCCACCCCAGGCCTCAGCGTACGGGACCTTGCGGGCGAGATCGGTCGTCACCCGGTCTGGCTGGCGTCGGCCTATCGCGCCGCCACCGGCGAGGCGCCGTCCGAGGCCGCCGCGCGATTCCGCGTCGAGCGGGCGGCCCACCTGCTGCGCGAGACGGACCAGGCGCCGGCCCTCATCGCGCTCGAGGCCGGCTTCTGCGATCAGAGCCACATGATCCGCACCTTTCGTCGGTTGACCGGGCGTCTGCCCTCCGCCGTCAGGGCCGACGCGGCCTGGATGAGGCAAGGCGTCGGAACGCCGGCCTAAGGCGCCGCCACCGGATTGTCGGCCTACCCCAGGCGGAAGACCGGGGCCGGCAGGCTGAGACGGGTGTCGGGCACGGCGTCGCCGCCGAAGAACCGGACCAGCAGGCCCTGAACCTCCGGGTGGGCCTCGAACACATTGTGCCCGGCGTGCTCGACGATCACCCGCGAGGCGCGCCGGAACTGCGCCGCCACCCCGGCCTGCTCCTCGAGCGGCGTGCGGCCGTCCAGCGTGCCTGACACCAGCAGGGCCGGGTGATCGATCCGCATCGGCGCGCGGAAGCCCGCCCCCAGGTCGACGCCGGGCACGGCGCCCAGGAGATGCGGCATGGGGAAATTCAAGGCGTCCCCCAGCACCGCCGTCCGCGCCTCGCGCCGGACCAGCGCCAGCCGGCGCGGCGATATCCCCGACGCCAGGTCCATCGCCTCGGGCATGCCGCTCACCCCGGGCAGGCCGGCCATCTCGGTCACGAAGGGGGTCAGGGCCGAGGTCTGGCCGGCGTCGAGCGCCAGATAGAGTCCCGGCAGCAGGACCAGCGTTTCGGGATTGGCGATCAGGCTGCCGGCGATCAGCTGCACGGCGAATCCGCCCACCGTCACCTCCGTCGGGACGCCGCGCACCGGAACGGTCAGCTGCGCCGGCGCCGCCTCGAGCCGGGCGTGCACCCGGCGCATCAGCTGGAGCAGGTCGGGGACCGCGGTCCGCAGGGCCGGGTCGGCGCCCAGCAGGCTGTCGACCCGGCGCAGGTAGGCGTCGATATGGCCCGGCCGCTTCACCGTTTGGTCCTGTCCTTCCAGGCTGGCCAGCGCCACCCGGCGGACCCGGTCGCCATGCCGCCGCAGCACCGACAGCGCCAGGTGCGAGCCGTAGCTGATGCCCCAGAGGTCGATCTGGGCTGCGCCCAGGTGGCGGCGCAGGTCATCGACGTCATCGGCGCTCTGGGCGGTGTTGTAGCCGCCCATCGACACGCCGGCCGCGGTCCATTCGGCCCAGGCCCGCTTGAACTCTCTCCGGACGTCCGCCGTCAGCCCCGCGCGGGTGAAGGCCGGCAAGGGGGCCGAGCTCGGCGGACGCTTGGGAATATGGTTCGAGGCCCCGGTTCCCCGCTGGTCGAAGGCGATGACGTCGGCCACCTCGCGCAGCGCCATGAAGATCGGAAACCGCCGCCCGGCCGCCGCCCCGGTCGCCGTGCCGCCGGGACCGCCCGCCAGATAGACGATCGGCGGTCCGGGACGGGCGGCCGTCGAGCGAAAGCGCACATAGGTGAGCCGAATTCGCCGCGAACCTGGATCGCGTCGATCCTCGGGAACTTCGAACCAACCCTTTTCGGCGTCGGTCTCCACCCCACGCGAACTCTTGAAGCGGAATGGCTCGGCCGCCGGCTGGGCAAAGGCGAGCGAGGGCAGGGCGAGGCCGGCGGCGAGCACGGCGCGGCGGTGCAGGGCGGTGTTGGTCATGCGCCCATCTGGTCGGCGCTGGCCGGCCCTGTCCGGCCGCTTCGGTCAACGGCGCGCCAGGATCGGTCAACGGTCACCCCCTCCGGCGAACGGCGCCCTATAAGGCGTCCATGTGGCGGATTCTGTTCATCGCCGGCCTCCTCGTGAGCCTGGCCACCGTCGTTCGCGCCGAAGAGGCCCGCTGGCAGATCTGCCAGGGGGCGCCAGGTCCGGACGGTCCGATTCTCAGCCGCTGTGCGCCTGCCCCGGCCGTCATCGATCCGCAGGGGCGCGAGCTGTGGCTCCGCTTCGCCGCCGCCGCGCCCGGCGATGTCCGGCCCCGAGCCCTCTATGTCGTGGGCGTCGCCTCGTCCGAGGCCTGGCTCAACGGCCGGCCGCTGGGGCGCAACGGACGTCCCGGCGCAAGCGCCCGCCTGGAAGTCCCAGGGCGGTATGAGGCAGCCTTCCCGATTCCGGACACCGCCTGGCGGACCGGCCGCAACGAGATCGCGCTTCGCCTGTCGTCCTTCCACGGCGGTCTGCGCCTTGCCCGGCCGATGCCGATGATCGCGGTGAGCGCCTATCCCTATCCGTCCCGCGCGCCCCTGCTGGCGGTGACGCTGGTGGCGGCCGGCAGTCTGCTCGCCGCCGCCTTCGGGTTTGGCGTGATCCACCTCCTGCGCCGCACCGGCTCCAGCCTGCTTCTGGCGGCCATGGCCGGCGTCACGGCGCTGCAGGCCGTGGTCGAGAGCCTTCGCCCCCTGATGTCCTACGCCTACCCGTTCCACGGCTGGCGGCTGGCCGCGATCTGGGTTCTGGCCGCCGCCTTTTCGGTTCTGCTCGTCGCCTATGTCGCCGGCCGTTTCCTGCCGCCTGCCCGGCGCTGGGTGGTGGGGATCGCGCTGGCCGCCGTCGCCGCCACCTGGCTGCTGCCGGGCTTCGACCTGAAGACCGGGATGGCGCTGCTGGTCGGGGTGGCCCTGGCCCTCGGCGTGGCGGGGGCGGCGACGATCCGCGCGCGCCGGTCTGGCGCCGCGCCCAGCCTGGCCTGGCTGGCGCTGTTCCTGGTGCTCGGGGTCGTTTTCCCCGAATGGCTGGTCGACCTCTCCTATGTCCTGCTCGTCGCCATCCTGGTCCTGCCCCTGCTGATGGCCGAGGTGGTGCGCCTCAGCCGTGACGACCAGCAGCGCGAAGCCGCCCTGACCCGCGCCGCCAGCCGGCCCGACAGGCTCACGGTGGCCTCGGCGCGCGGGGTGGAGCGGGTTCCCATCGCCGACATCCTGGCCATTGTCGGGGCCGACGACTATGCCGAGCTGCGCCTGACCGGCGGCCGCAGCCTTCTGCACGCCGCCCGCCTGGACCAGCTCGAGACCCAGCTGCCGGCCGGCTTCCTGCGCATTCACCGCTCCGCCATCGGGAACCTGGCCCGGGTCAGAAGCCTGGAGCGAGATGGCGGCCGCTGGCGGCTGGTGATGGAGGAGGGGGCGCCGTTGCCCGTCAGCCGGTCGCGGCTTTCGACCGTCCGCGAGGCGCTGGAGTGAACGCCGCCCTTTACTGCGCCGCACAATATGCCTAAAAAGGCGGCGATGGGGTTGAACAAGAAATGAGCAATCAGCTCACAGTCGGGGATAAGGTGGTGAAGAGCCGGGTCTGGTTGGCGCCGATGACAGGCGTCTCCGACCTGCCGTTCCGCCGCGCCGCCGCGCGTCTGGGCGCCGCCTATGTCGCCACCGAGATGGTCGCCTGCGCCGAGTTCGCCAAGGGCCGGCCGGACGTCGTGCGCCGCGCCGCCGTCGGCGAGGGCTTGCCGCTGATGGTCGTGCAGCTGGTCGGCCGCGACCCGGCGATGATGGCGGCCGGCGCGAAGATGGCCGCAGCAGCCGGGGCCGAGATCATCGACCTCAACTTCGGCTGCCCGGCCAAGGAGGTCACCGGCGTGCAGTCCGGCTCGGCCCTGATGCGCGACCTCGACCTGGCGGAAAGCCTGGTCGCCGCCGCCGTCGACGCGGTCGACCTGCCCGTGACCGTCAAGATGCGCCTGGGCTGGGACGACGCCAGCCGCAACGCCCCCGAATTCGCCGCCCGCGCCCAGGCTGTTGGGGCCAGGGCCATCACCGTGCACGGCCGCACCCGCTGCCAGTTCTACAAGGGCGAGGCCGACTGGTCGGCTGTCGCGGCGGTGAAGCGCGAGATCGACCTGCCGCTGATCGTCAACGGCGATATCGTCGACCTCGCCTCGGCCCGCGCCGCCCTGCAGGCCAGCGGCGCCGACGGGGTGATGATCGGCCGCGGCGCCTACGGTCGCCCGTGGATCGCCGCCCAGATCGACGCCGGCCTCGAGGGCCGCGACCTGGCCGATCCCGACATGGAGACCCGCCTGGCCATCGCCCTCGACCACTTCCGTGACGCGCTGGGCTTCTATGGCGAACGCCTCGGCCTGAAGATGTTTCGCAAGCACCTGGCCTCCTACATCGAGGCCGCGCCCGTTCCCGTCAGCCCGGAAGCCCGCCGCGCCGCCCGCGCCGAGCTCTGCCGGCTGGAAACCCCGGCCGAGGTTGAGGCGGCTCTGACCCACCTGTGGCTGACTGAGCGGAGGCTGGCCGCATGACCACCAACGGCAAACCGATCAAGAGCGCCCGCGCCGTCGAAGCCCTGCGCGCCGCCGCCTTCGAGATGAGCCCCGACCCGGCCCTGGTCATCGACGCCGACGGCGGCCTGGCCTCGGTCAACGAGGCGGCCGAGGGCCTGTTCGGCCAGGGCCTGGCCCTGCTGGCGCGCGGCCATTTCCGCGCCGTGCTGCCCGAGGACTCGCCGCTCACCCGCCTGCTCGACCGGGCCCTGGAGGAGGGCGCCCGGGTGCGCGAGCACGGGGTTCAGATTGGCCTGTTCGGCCAGCCGCCCTTCCTGGCCGATGGGGCGGCCACGCCGCTGGGCGACGGTTCGGTGCTGCTGACCCTGCATATCCGCGGCGGGGCGATGAGCTTCGAGCGGGCCGCCGATCCGTCTGGCCTGCGCTCGGTCGTCGGGCTTGGCCAGATGCTGGCCCATGAGATCAAGAACCCGCTGGCCGGCATCCGCGGCGCCGCCCAGCTGCTCAAGACCGGCGCCGCGATCGAGGACGCCCCGCTGGCCCAGCTGATCGTCGACGAGACCGAGCGTATCCGCCGCCTCGTCGACCGCATGGAGGCCTTCAGCGACGACGCCCTGCCGACCCAGACGGCCGTCAACATCCATGAGGTGCTGGACCGCGTCCGCGCCCTGGTCGCCAACGGCGTCGCCGACGGCCTGACCATCAAGGAGAACTACGACCCCTCGCTGCCGCCGGTCAGCGGCGACGAGGACCACCTGATCCAGATCTTCCTCAACCTGGTGAAGAACGCCGCCGAGGCCGCCCATGGCCGCCGCGACGGCCGCGGCGAGCTGGCCATCTCCACCGCCTGGCGTCCGGGCGTGAAGGTGCGCGGGGCCGACGGCCGCATCCAGAAGGCCGCGCCGATCGAGATCCGGGTGCAGGACAATGGCCTCGGTATCGCCGCCTCGGTGCGCGACCACCTGTTCCAGCCCTTCGTCACCTCCAAGGCCAGCGGCGCGGGCCTCGGCCTGCCGCTCGTCGCCAAGCTGGTCGCCGGCCATGGCGGCCTGATCGATTTCGAATCGGAGCCCGGTCGCACCGTGTTCCGTGTCCTGCTTCCCGTCGCGTCGGAGACCCCATGAACCCCGCCAACAAGAAGATCCTGATCGCCGACGACGACAGCTCGGTGCGTCTGGTGCTCAGCCAGGCCTTTACGCGCCTCGGCTATCAGGTGCGGGCGACGGGCAATGTCACCACCCTGATGAAATGGATCCAGGACGGGGAGGGCGATCTGGTCGTCACCGACGTGGTGATGCCCGACGAGAACATCTTCAATGTTCTGCCGCGCATCCGCAAGGATCGGCCCAAGCTGCCGGTCATCGTGATGAGCGCCCAGAACACCCTGCTGACGGCGGTCAACGCCTCGGAGGGCGGGGCCTTCGAATACGTCTCCAAGCCCTTCGACCTCGATGAGGTCACCGCCGCCGCCCGCCGCGCCCTGTCGCGCCCGGCAGACGCCGAGGCGAGCAAGGCCCAGGCCAGGGCCATGAAGGACGAGCGCCTGCCGCTGATCGGCCGCTCGGCCCCGATGCAGGATGTCTATCGCACCATCGCCCGCCTGGTCGGCGCCGACCTGACGGTGCTGATTACCGGCGAGAGCGGCTCGGGCAAGGAACTGGTGGCGCGGGCGCTGCATGACCTTGGCCGCCGGCGGGACGGCAAGTTCGTCGTCATCAACCTGGCCGCCGTGCCCCGCGAACGGGTCGAGACCGAGCTGTTCGGCCGTGGCGACGGCGATCTGGGAAAGCTGGTCGAGGCTGACGGCGGCACCCTGTTCCTCGACGAGATCGGCGACATGCCGCTCGACGCCCAGAGCCGCCTCTTACGCGTCATCGACGGGGCCGAGCCGGCGCTGAACCCGAAGACCAACCGCCGCCCCAACGTCCGCCTGATCGCCGCCACCAACCGCGACCTGCGCGGCCTGATCCGCCAGGGGCTGTTCCGGGAGGACCTGTTCTTCCGCCTCAACGTCGCGCCCTTGCGCCTGCCGCCGCTGCGCGACCGCACCGAGGACATCCCTGACCTGGCCCGTAGTTTCCTGCTCCGCGCCGCCCGCGAAGGCCTGCCGTCGAAGACCATCGACCAGGCCGCCCTCGAGCGCCTCAAGACCCACCCCTGGCCCGGCAACGTCCGCGAGCTGGAGAACCTGATCCGCCGCATCTGCGCCCTCTATACCGAGGAGCTGATCAGCGCCCGCATCGTCGAGCGTGAGCTGCAGGAACAGGCCCCGGCCGTGATGGGCGAGGAGGGGCCGGTCACGCTCGGGGTCCTGATCGAGCGCCACCTGGCCAGCCACTTCGCCGACCAGCCGGACGGCGTGCCGCCCCCCGGCCTCTACGACCGCATCCTGGAAGAGGTCGAACGGCCGCTGATCCGCCTGACCCTGGCCGCCACCCGTGGCAATCAGGTGCGGGCCGCCGATATCCTTGGCCTGAACCGCAACACTCTAAGGAAGAAGATCGTCGATCTCGGGGTCGAATTGACCCGTGGGAAGCGATAACGCGGGTCCCCCTTTTCGGGGCAAACGCAGATGACGCATTCGCGCCACATAGGTGTTGAATTTTTGGCACATCTCGCCGTACGGTGAGCCTATGAGTGAAAGCGCGTCCATCGTCGAGCCGCGCGGCGGACCGGGCTGGCTCGCCGTCTGGCGGCGTGTCCTCGGGTCGCGTTACTTCCTCGGCGGCGCCTATGCGGTCGCCACCGTCCTGACCGGCGTCGGCGCCTACCTCGCCACCTCGCCGCCGGCCGGCGAACTGGTCGGACCGGCCAGCCAGACCGTGCTCATCGTCCTCGGCGTCAACCTGGTGCTGATTCTCGGCATCGCCGTGCTGATCGGCCGCCGGGTGGCGCAGGTCATCAGCGAAGGGCAGGCCGACGCCGGCGCCCGGCTCCATCGCCGCTTTCTGCTGCTGTTCGCGGCCGCCGCCGTCGCTCCGGCCGTGGTGGTCGCCGGCTTCTCCGGCGCCCTGGTCACCGGCGGCGTTGAGGCCTGGTTCAGTCCGCGGGTGCGGACCGTGGTCGAGAACTCGGCCACCGTGGCCCGCTCCTACGTCGACGGCCAGAAGGCCGATATCGGCGAGGACATGGGCAAGATGGCCGGCGACCTGAACAACGCCGCGCCCTTCATCCGAAGCAAGCCGGTGGCGTTCGCCCACTTCCTGGCCACCCTGGCCTCCTACCGCGCCTTCCCGGCCGCCTACATCATCGATCGCCAGGGCCGCATCCTGGCCCGCGCCGAGATTGAGGATCCGCCGCCCTTCCTGGCTCCGCCGGACGACGCCTTCGCGGGGACCGACCAGGAAGTCTTCCTGAAATCCTTCGAGTCCGAGGACCTCTACCGCGGGCTTTACCGGCTCAAGGGCTTCGACCGGCTCGAGGGGTTCGAGGACGGCGCCTACCTCTATGTCGTCCGGCCGGTGGACAAGGGCATGCTCGCCCATCTGCGCAACGCCGAGTCCTCGCTGATCGCCTACCGCGACTCCGCCAAGCGGCGGGGCATGGTCAAGACCGCCTTTGCCCTCAGTTTCCTGGAAACCGGCCTGCTGGTGCTGATCGCCGCCGTCTGGGTGGCGATCACCGTCGCCAACTCGATCGCCGTGCCGATCGCGCGGGTCGTGCAGGCGGCGGGACAGGTGGCCGGCGGCAATCTGCGGGCCCGGGTCGAGATCGGTAACGAGCCTGAAGATATCGCCGTATTGTCAAAGGCATTCAATAGTATGGCTGGAGATCTTCAGGACCAGCAGACGGCCCTGACCGCGGCCAGCCTGGACGCCGAATCCCGCCGCAACTTCATCGAGACCGTGCTGCTGGGCGTCAGCGCCGGGGTGCTGGGCGTCGACGCCGACGGCCGCATCTCCACCGCCAACCGCCAGGCCATCCGGCTCCTGGAACTGGAATCCGACAGCCTTCACGGCCGCCGCCTCGCCGAGGTCGCGCCGGAGCTGTCGCAGGTCGTCGCCGACGCCCTGGCCAGCCGTATCGAGGCCGAGACCGAGGTCGATATCGTCCGCCACGGCGAGACCCTGCGCCTGCGGGTGAGGGCCGGGGTGGCCGGCGACGACGGGGTGGTGCTGACCTTCGACGACATCACCAGGCTTATCACCGCCCAGCGCAACGCCGCCTGGCGCGATGTCGCCCGCCGCATCGCCCACGAGATCAAGAACCCGCTGACCCCGATCCAGCTGTCGGCCGAGCGCCTGCGCCGCAAGTACCGGCACGAGATCACCGGCGACTTGGAAACCTTCGACCGCTGCACCGACACCATCATCCGTCAGGTCGGCGACATCGGCCGCATGGTCGACGAGTTCAGCGCCTTCGCCCGCATGCCGACCCCGAAGTTCGGCAGCCACGACCCGGCCGAGATGCTGCGCGCCGCCGTCTTCGCCCAGCGCGTGGCCAGCCCCGACATCGCCGTCGAGATGGCCGAGCCGCCGGAGGGTCTGACCTTCACCTGCGACGACCGCATGGTCGGCCAGGCCTTGATCAATGTGCTGAAGAACGCCGCCGAGGCCATAGCCGGCCGCATCGGGGCCCACGACAAGGGCCGCATTCTGGCCAGCCTTGTGGCCGATGAGACGGCGCTCTGCTTCGTCATCGAGGACAACGGCGTCGGCCTGCCGACCCGCGACCGCGACCGCCTGACGGAGCCCTATGTGACGAACCGCGAGAAGGGCACCGGCCTCGGCCTCGCGATCGTCAAACGCATTGCCGAAGAACACGGCGGCGAACTGCTGCTTTCCGATGCGGTGACCCTGAGCGGGGCTCGCGTCGTCCTCAAGTTTCCGCCCGTGGAGCAAGCCTCCGCGAAGCCGAAGAGATCAAAAAAGGTGACCGATGGCGTCTGACATTCTGGTGGTCGACGACGAGGCCGATATCCGCGAGCTGGTGGCCGGCATCCTGACCGATGAGGGCCACGGCGTGCGCACAGCCGCCGATTCCGACCAGGCGCTGGCCGCCATCCGCGCCCGAAAGCCGGCGCTGCTGGTGCTCGACATCTGGATGCAGGGCGGCGGCATGGACGGGCTGGAGCTGCTCGACATGGTCAAGTCGCTCGACGCCGACCTGCCCGTCGTCATGATCAGCGGCCATGGCAACATCGAGACGGCGGTCAGCGCCATCAAGCGCGGCGCCTACGAGTTCCTCGAAAAGCCGTTCAAGTCCGACCGGCTGTTGATGGTCGTCGAGCGGGCCCTCGAGTCCGCCAACCTGAAGCGCGAAAACCGCCGCCTGCGCGCCCAGAGCCTGACGCCCGACGGCCTCATCGGCCGCTCCAGCGCCGCCCAGCAGCTGCGCCAGATGATCGCCAAGGTCTCCCCGGCCAACAGCCGGGTGCTGATCGCCGGCCCGCCCGGCTCCGGCAAGGAGTTGGTCGCCCGCTTGATCCATGGCGCCAGCCCGCGCGGCAAGGGCGAGTTCGTGGCCATCAGCGCCGCCGGCATGGCCCCCGAACGCATGGACCTGGAACTGTTCGGCGAGGAGGGGGAGGGCGGCCGCCCGCGCAAGATCGGGGTGTTCGAACACGCCCACGGCGGCACCCTCTACCTCGACGAGGTGGCCGAGATGCCGCGCGAGACCCAGAGCCGGATTCTCCGCGTGCTGGTCGAGCAGCGCTTCCGCCGGGTCGGCGGCGACCAGGACGTGCAGGTCGATGTGCGGGTCATCTCCTCCTCCAGCCGCGACCTGCGCGAGGAGATTTCGGCCGGACGGTTCCGCGAGGACCTGTTCCACCGCCTCAACGTCGTGCCGATCCGGGTGCCGGGCCTGTCCGAGCGCCGCGATGATGTGCCCGAGCTGATCGACTACTTCATCGACCGCATCGCCGACACGACGGGATTGCCACGCCGCAAGCTGGCCCCCGACGCCCTGGCCACCCTGCAGGTGCACGACTGGCCCGGCAACGTCCGCCAGCTGCGCAACAACGTCGAACGCATGCTGATCCTGGCCAGCGGCGACCCCGCCGACGAGATCACCGCCGAGATGCTGCCGTCGGAAGTCTCCTCCGCCGGCCAGGCCGGCACCATCGGCCCCGAGCGGATCATCGCCCTGCCGCTGCGGGAAGCGCGCGAACTGTTCGAGCGGGAGTATCTCAACGCCCAGATCCTGCGGTTCGGCGGCAACATCAGCCGCACCGCCGCCTTCATCGGCATGGAGCGCTCGGCCCTGCACCGGAAACTCAAATCCCTCGGCTTGACCAGCGCCCGGGTGGTCGAGGAAGAAGAGGCCTGATGTCCAGGCAAGCCTATGTAAACGGCCAGTTCGTGCCCCACGGACAGGCCTCCGTCCATATCGAGGATCGCGGCTATCAGCTGGCCGACGGGGTCTATGAGGTATGGGCCGTCTTCGGCGGCAAGCTCAGCGACGCCGAGGGCCACTTCGCCCGGCTGTGGCGCAGTCTTGACGAACTGCGCATTGCCCATCCGATGAGCCGCAAGGCCCTGGAGGTGGTGCTGAAGGAAACCCTGCGCCGCAACCGCGTCCGTGAAGGCCTGCTCTACCTGCAGGTCTCCAGAGGCGTCGCCCGCCGCGACCACGCCTTTCCGACCGAGCCCGTCGCCCCCAGCCTGGTGATCACCGCCAAGTCGCTGAACCGCGCCGCCACCAACGCCAAGGCCGAGGCCGGGGTAGGGGTCATCACCCTGCCGGAGAACCGCTGGGGCCGCTGCGACATCAAGACCGTCGGCCTGCTGCCCAACGTGCTGGCCAAGCAGGCGGCGCGGGAGCGGGGCTGCGCCGAGGCCTGGTTCGTCGATGCCGACGGCTTCGTCACCGAAGGCGCCTCGTCGAACGCCTGGATTCTGCGCAAGGACGGGGTGCTGGTCACCCGCGACACCCGGGCCAACATCCTGCGCGGCATCACCCGCCACAGCCTGCTCGACGTCATCGCCCAGGCCGGCCTCAAGGTCGAGGAGCGGCCCTTCACCCCGGCCGAGGCCATGGAGGCGCAGGAAGCCTTCATCACCGGGGCCGGAACCCTGGTCACCCCCGTCACCTCGATCGACGGAAAGCCTGTTGCAAATGGGCATCCGGGAGAGATGGCGCTTCGCCTCCGGGGCCTCTATATCCAGCACGCCCAGAATGCAGGCATCTGAACGTTTGCACCCTTGGGGCCCGTTGCCGCGTTGAAGCGGCGCGGCCTAGAACTGAACTCGTGTGTGGTCGGCGCTGTGCCGACCGAACAAAGAAAGAGGGATAACCCCCGATGACCGACAAGAAGCAGAATCTGCAGGACACCTTCCTCAACAGCGTGCGCAAGTCCAAGACGCCCCTGACCATCTTCCTGGTCAACGGCGTTAAGCTGCAGGGCGTGGTCAGCTGGTTCGACAATTTCTGCGTCCTGCTGCGGCGGGATGGTCAGAGCCAACTGGTCTACAAGCACGCCATTTCCACCATCATGCCGGCCCAGCCCGTTCAGCTCTACGAGCCGGGTCCCGAGCAGGACGATTGACCAACAAATCGATAGACCACGCCGTCCCGGTCCAGCGGGCCCTGATCATCCATCCGGTGAGGTCAGGGACCGCCCAGCCACGTGATCCCAAGACCCGTCTGGAAGAGGCCGTCGGCCTCGCCATGGCGCTCGACCTGGAAATCGCCGAGACGCTGATCAGCCCGCTTCGCGGCCGCACCCCCGCCACCCTGTTCGGCAGCGGCAAGGTTGAGGAACTGCGCCTGCTCTGCGAGGTCGAGGAGATCGACGTCGCGGTCGTCGACGACCAGCTGACCCCGGTCCAGCAGCGCAATCTCGAGAAGGCCTGGGCCGTCAAGGTCATCGACCGCACCGGCATGATCCTGGAGATCTTCGGCCGCCGGGCCCGCACCCGCGAAGGCAAGCTGCAGGTCGAACTGGCCCGCCTGGCCTACGAGAAGTCGCGCCTCGTCCGCACCTGGACCCACCTGGAACGCCAGAGCGGCGGCTTTGGCCGCACCGGCGGCCCGGGCGAGACCCAGATCGAGCTCGACCGCCGCGCCATCGCCGACCGCATCGTCAAGATGAAGGCCGAGCTGAAGGAGGTGCGCCGCACCCGCACCCTGCACCGCACGGCCCGCCAGAAGGCGCCGTACCCGACCATCGCCCTGGTCGGCTACACCAACGCCGGCAAGTCGACCCTGTTCAACCGCCTGACCGAGGCCGAGGTCCTGGCCCAGGACATGCTGTTCGCCACCCTCGACCCGACGCTGCGGACGGTGAAGCTGCCCGGCGGCCGCCCGGCCATCCTGTCCGACACCGTCGGCTTCATCTCCGACCTGCCGCACGAACTGGTCGAGGCCTTCCGCGCCACCCTCGAGGAGGTGCAGGAAGCCAACGTCATCCTGCATGTCCGCGACATCTCCAGCCCCGACTCCAACGCCCAGGCGGCGGATGTGGAAGACGTGCTGAGCGAGATCGGCCTCGGCAAGGACGACGAGGACCGCGTCCTCATCGAGATCTGGAACAAGCTCGACCTGGTCCCGGCCGACGAACGCCCCGACGTCGAGGGCGCGGCCCGGCGGATGGGGGCCATGACCGTCTCGGCTGTGACAGGGGAGGGCTGCGAAGCCCTGCTCAACCACCTGGCCCTGCTGGTCGACGAGACGCCGGAGATCGACGTCCACCTCGATTCCAACGCCGGCGAGGCCCTGGCCTGGCTCTATCGCCACGGCCGGGTCACCGACCGTCACGACGGCGAGGACGGCTCCCTGCGCATCCGCGCCCGGCTCGACGGCCAGGCGCTGGGCCGGTTCGAGCGGCTGTTCCCGGCGGCGCGGGTCGACGCCCCGTGATCACCACGGAGCGGCTGTTGCTGCGCCTGGTGACGCCGGCCGACCTCGACGACCTGTACGCCCTCGAGCAGGACCCCGTGGTCATGCGCTACCTCAATGGCGGCCAGCCGACCCCGCGCCATCCAGGCCCGGAGGACGCCAGGCTCTATCGCATGCCGCGCGGCCTGGAGCGCGATGTCTGGGCGGCGCTGGCCCGCGAGGACGGGCGCTTCCTCGGCTGGTTCGCGCTCAGCCTCGATGACCAGGGCATCGGCCGTCTCGGCTACCGGCTGCACCAGCACGCCTGGGGCCAGGGCTACGGCGTCGAAGGCGCCGCGGCGCTGGCCGATCACGGCTTCCGGGTTCTGGACCTGCCGGCCATCCATGCCGACACCATGGCGGTCAATCTCGGCTCCCGGCGGATCATGGAGAAGCTCGGCATGCGCCACCTGCGCACCTACGAGGAGCCGGGCCAGGAACCGATAGCCGGCGCCGAGGAAGGCGAGGTCGAGTACGGCGTCACCGCCGCCGAGTGGCTGGCGCGGCGCTGACCGCCAACGAGCGCTTGCCCGTTTTTGCGGCAGGGCGCAGGGTCCGCCACCGTTCAAAGGAACCCTTATGCGTACCCTTTTCGTAACCGCCGCTTCCATCGCCGTCCTGGTCGCCACCAGCGCCATCGCCGCCCCGGCCCCACCGCCCAGGGTCCCGACGCCCAAGGCCATCGATGGCGGCGCCAAGCTGACCTGGGTCATCCGTCCCGACTCCGACAAGACCAGCGCCCTGGCCAACGACGACGGCGCCCGTCACGGCCACGCCACCGTCGAATGTGTCATCAACGCCGCCGGCCGGCCGAAGGACTGCGTCGTCACCGAAGCCGAAGGCAACGGTTTCGGCCGCTTCGTCACCGACCTGGCCGGCGCCTTCAAGGCGGCCAGCAAGGACGCCGACGGCAAGCCGTCCGACGGCCGCAAGGTCCGCCTGACCTACGCCCTCGGCGGCGCCTCGCTGCATCCCTAACTCGGTGAGTTCGCCTCTGGTCTCCCTTCTCCCCTCGCGGGAGAAGGTGGGCCCGAAGGGCTCGGATGAGGGGGCTCACCGGCCTCCGACACAGCCTGTCGCCACCGTCCCATCGCGGCTGCACCAGTCCGGGGCCCCCTCATCCGGCGCTTCGCGCCACCTTCTCCCACGAGGGGAGAAGGGCCCCCTCACGGCGGCTGACCCTCCGCGCCTAGCTTGGCGGCCGCACGGGCGAACCGATCAGGCCGATCCACACCCAATCTGCACCGGATGCGGAAGGGGACTGCCACACACCCCCGGTTTACAGGCATAGTCTGCAGTCTCCGACTCGGAGGCCGACATGCCGCGACCCCTGCGCGTCAAGTTCATCCTGCCCGCCCTGACCGAGGCCAAGAGCCCGTTCTGGCGGCCGATCAAGTATTCGCTGTTCCCGCCGCTGGGCCTGGCCACCCTGGCCGCCTACCTGTCGCCCGACGACGAGGCCCAGATCGTCGACGACCACGTCCAGGTTCTGACCACCGACGACGCCCCCGACCTGGTGGTCATTCAGGTCTACATCACCAACGCCTACCGCGCCTACGCCCTGGCCGACCTCTACCGCGCCAGGGGCTGCTTCGTGGCTCTCGGCGGCCTGCATGTCACCGCCCTGCCGGAGGAGGCCGCCCCGCACGCCAACGCCATCTTCCTCGGCCCCGGCGAGCAGACCTTCCCGCAATTCCTGGCCGACCTCCGGGCCGGCGAGCCCAAGGCCCGCTACGTCTCGACCGGCGGCCGCACCCTGGAGCTCGTGCCGCCGATCCGCCGCGACCTGATCGCCCGCGACCGCTACCTGGTGCCCAACTCCATCGTCGTCACCCGCGGCTGCCCGCAGCATTGCCACTTCTGCTACAAGGACGCCTTCTTCGAGGGTGGCCGCGGCTTCTACACCCAGGCCGTCGACGCCGCCCTGGCCGAGATCGACCGGCTGCCCGGCCGCCACCTCTACTTCCTCGACGACCACCTGCTGGGCGACCGCCGCTTCGCCGAGGGCCTGTTCGAGGGCATGAAGGGCATGGGCCGCCTGTTCCAGGGGGCGGCCACCGTCGACTCCGTCCTGCGCGGCGACCTGATCGAAAAGGCGGCCGAGGCCGGCCTGCGCAGCCTGTTCGTCGGCTTCGAGACCTTCAGCCCGACCAACCTCCTGGCCAGCAACAAGAAGCAGAACCTGGCCCGCGACTACGCCGCCGTCGCCCGCCGCCTCAGCGACCTCGGGGTCATGATCAACGGCAGTTTCGTGTTCGGCATGGACGACGACGGCCCTGACGTCTTCGCCCGCACGGTCGACTGGGCGGTAGCCAACGGCGTCACCACCGCCACCTTCCACATCATGACGCCTTACCCCGGCACAGCCCTCTACAAGCAGATGGCCGCCGAGGGCCGGCTGACCACCAGCGACTGGGACCGCTACGACACCCGCCAGGTGGTCTACCGCCCGCTGGGCATGAGCCCCGAAACCCTCAAGGCCGGCTACGACTGGGCCTATCGCCGCTTCTACGACTGGGACAACATCGCCAGGGGCGCGGCCAGCCACCCCTCGATGAAACACCGCGCCAAGCATTTCTTCTATTCGGCCGGCTGGAAGAAGTTCGAACCCCTGTGGGACCTGGTCATCAAGGCCCGGCGGCTGGACCTGATGACGCCGCTGCTGGAGGGGGTGCTGTCGCGGGTGACGGGGTCGCATCCAGGCCGGCCTCCGCGCCAAAACCGGCTCTCCGCCTTTGGGGCGGAGGACAGGTTTGGAGCGTGAGCGACAAACCAGGAGGCGGGACTTCCACCGGCGGCGCTGAGGTGCGACCGCTGCCGCTGGCGGATCAGGAACCGTGCAAGCCTTCAAACACCGGCGGGCCTGCCTTCGGGTTCGTCGCTCACGCTTCGAACCGTCCGGCCGTGGGGGAGGGGTCCAAGCCCGACGGTGCGCATGTCGTTGCTTGAATCGCTTCCAGCGTGTCCAGGCGCTTGATCGCCGCCCGCACCTCATCCAACGGCACCGGCTCGACCGTGCCCAACAGCCATCTCAGGCGCGGCTCGTCCTGCACCGCCGAGGCGTCCGACGCCCAAGATGAGAGAATCTCTCGCTTGTCGCGGAACGTCAGGTGGGGGTCCTTCACCACGTCATCCGGATTTTGAAAGCCAACGGCAGGACGAATGCCACGTTCGATGGCGGTCCTGAGGCTGCAGGGCGCGCGACCCTGCGGGTCAAAAATCTGTTCCGTCGTCGCCAGTCGCATCATCGTTTCTCCCCTGGTCTCCTTTCGTCACGTGCGCCGGAGCGCCCGCGGGCGCCCCGGACTTCAGCTTGTGGGTCTCCGCGCAAGTCAGGCGGCGCGATGCTCCGCCTGGTCCTTGTGGATGCGACGAACGTTGGGGATCGCCTCGGCGCCGCCGATCTCGATTCGCCGGGGCTTCAGGGCCTCGGGAACCTCGCGGGCCAGGTCGATCGCCAGCACGCCGTTGTCGTAGCTGGCGGATTTGACCACCACATAGTCGGCCAGCTCGAACCTGCGCTCGAAGTTGCGCGCGGCGATGCCTCGATGCAGGTAGGTGCGCGCGCCCTCGTCGTCCTCCCTGGCCTTGCGGCCGGCGACGATCAGCAGGTTCGGCTGGGCGGTGATTTCGAGTTCCTGCGCGCCGAAGCCGGCCGCCGCCAGGGTGATGCGGTAGCCGTCGTCGCTGGTCTTTTCGACATCGTAGGGCGGATAGCTGCGATCGCCCTCACTCCTCATCGCGCTGTCGATAAGGTCCGCCACGCGATCGACGCCGATCATCGACCGGTAGAGGGGCGAGAAGTCATATGCCGTTCTCATTTCCATCTCCTCAGAACGAGCAAGTTGGACCTGAGAGGCGCCCGGAAGCGCGGGCGCCCCCTGACTGTTGTCGAGCCCTGTGGCGCTCGACGGCGAAAAAATTAGGAAGGCCGAAAACGGCGTCAAGACCTCCGGCCGCAGATTTTTTCGCCCTGCCTGACAAGGTCACCGACGGGCATGAGACGGTCCCAGGCACGGCAGTCTTAAGCTGCGGGAATGATCCTGCCGTCAGACTGAAAATGGAGATACGTTGTTCCCCAGTCTTCGGGGTTCAACATGATCCACCGGCCTTTGGAGAGTGCGCGATGCGCCGATTTGCAATTGTTTCGGCCGTCGCAGCGATCGCCTGTCTGTCACCTGGCGCATCGAAGGCGGCGCAACGCCTGCCGGTCCCGCAGGCCATCGACGATGGCGCGGGCCTGACCTGGGTGGTCAAGCCTGACATCCTCCAGATCAGCAAGGTCATCGCCGACCATGGCGTCCACAAGGGCTACGCCGTGGTCGAATGCACCCTGACGGCCGGCGGACGGCCCAAGGCCTGTGTCGTCGCCGAGGAGGAGGGCGGCGGCTTCGGCAAGCTGGTCACCGAACTGGCCGGCCGCTACCAGGCCGCCAGCAAGGACAAGGCTGGTCAGCCCGTGCTCGGCCGCAGGGTCCGGTTCGCCTTCGCGGTCGGCGGTGCGAAGGAGCTTTAGGCCGCACGCCGGCCCCGTCCACCGACCATGCTCGCGAAGGCGAGCATCCATGCGGCGATGGCCACATCCACCGAAACCTGACGCTTCGGCGCGCCTTGGACCGTCGCTGGGCGCGCCACTCCCGCTTGGATGCTCGCCTTCGCGAGCATGATCGGGGGGCGAGGGCTTGCCTCACCGTCGGGCTGCCGCATTACAAATCGATCACACTCGTAATCACGCGTTGACGCCACCGTTCACGCATGTAATCGATGCCTCGTCACAACAAGGATGCCCAGCGTGCGGATCAGCGGCGCGGAAAGTCAGGTCATGGAAGCCCTCTGGCGGCGCAGCCCCTGCGCGGCCGAGGACATCGTCCAGGAAATCGCCCAGCCCCAGGGCTGGACCGAGGCGACGGTGAAGTCGCTGCTCAACCGCCTGCTCAAGAAGGGCGCGGTGGCCGCCGAGAAGGATGGCCGCCGCTTCCTTTACCGCCCGACCGTCAGCCGCCAGGACTATCTGCAGTCCGAGAGCCAGGGCCTGCTGGACCGGCTGTTCGACGGCCGCCTGGCCCCGCTGGTCAGCCATCTGTCGCAGCGCCAGGCGCTCAGCGACGAGGACATCGCCGAACTGAAGCGGCTGGTGGAGGATCTCGACCATGGGCGCTGAACTCCTCGCCATCCTGATCAAGCTGAACCTGGCGGTCAGCGCCGCCATCCTGCTGGTGCTGGTCTCGCGCCGCTTCGTGCGCCGCCAGTTCGGCGCCCGCCTGGCCTACGCCCTGTGGATCGCCGTGCCGCTGGCCGGCGCCGCGGTGATGCTGCCGGCCCCCGTCGAGACCGCCCAGCCGCAATCGGCGACGGCGGCGCGAGTCGCCCGGCCCGCGCCGGCCTATCCGCCCCGCGCGCTGGCGGTTCCGACCAGCCGGACGGTTGTCGGCGCCGTTCCGACCGACCTGCGCTGGGTGCTGGTCGCCGGCTGGCTGGCCGGCGCCGTCTTCACCCTGCTGCTGCTGGCCGGACGCCAGGCGCGGTTCGTGGCGGCGCTGGGCAGCCTTCGCCGGGTCAGGGAGGACGGCCTCTGGCTGGCCGAACGCCCCGGCGTCGGTCCCGCCGTGGTCGGGGCCCTGTTCCCGCGCATCGTCGTGCCGGCCGACTTCGCCGAGCAGTTCGACGCCGACGAGCGCCGGGTCATCCTGGCCCATGAGCGCAACCACCTGGCCTCGGGCGACGCCCAGGTCAACGCCCTGGCCGCCCTGCTGCAGGGGCTGCTCTGGTGCAATCCGCTGGTCCATCTGGCCGTCTCGCGGCTGCGCATCGACCAGGAGATCGCCTGCGATGCCGCCGTCCTCGCCCGTTTCCCGAACGAGCGCCGCCGCTACGGCGAGGTCATGCTCAAGACCCAGCTGGCCCCGCAAGCCCTGCCGCTCGGCTGCCGCTGGCCGCCGGCCAAGGTCAATCATCTCAAGGAGCGCATCGGCATGTTGAAGAGCCCGCAACGCGGCCCCGTCCGCCGCTGGACCGGCGCCGCCGCGGTGGCCACCGCCAGCCTTGGCCTCGCCGTCGCCGCTTGGGCCGCCCAGCCGCCGCGCCCGGCCGATCCACCCCCCGTCAGCGCCAGCCAGAAGGCCGCCGGCCGCGAACTGTTCAAGGCCGTCAGGGCCGGCGACGACGCCACCGTTCGCCGGCTGATCGCTTCGGGCGCCAACGTCAACCAACGCCTGCCTGGCGACGGTACGCCGCTGATCGAGGCCGCCCGCCAGGGCCGCCTCGACCTCGTCGACCTGCTGCTGGCCGCCGGCGCCGATCCCAACCTGCCGCTGGGCGGCGACGGCAATCCGCTGATCGTCGCGGCGGCCGGCGGCCAGTATGACATCGTCAAGCGGCTGGTCGGGGCAGGGGCCCGGGTCGACGGCTTCGTGATGTTCGACGAGACCCCGCTGATCAACGCCGCCCGCAGCGGGTCGGTCGAGGTGGTCGGCTACCTCATCGACCAGGGCGCCGACGTGAACCTGGCCGTCAAGGCCGGCCTATGGGGACGCGAGGCCGACGTGATCCGCTCACCGATCAGCGAGGCGCGGCGGTTCAACCGGGCCGATGTGGTCGCCTACCTCATCTCCCGCGGCGCCACGCCCTAGCGCCGCGTCCCGGCGGCTCCGCCGCTTCCCCTTCCCGATCTCCCCCCCACGAGGAAAGACATGGCTTTCATCGACGCCCGAACCTTGCCTGCCGACAGCCGCATAGAGGCCGACCTGATCATCATCGGCGGCGGCATGGCCGGCATCGCCATCGCCCGCCAGTTCGCAGGCTCGGCGGTCAAGGTCGCCATCCTCGAGAGCGGCGGCCGCCAGATCGAGGACGCCACCCAGGACCTCTACGACGCCGCCGCCACCGTGCGGGCCCCGGACAACCCCGACCGCCCCCTCGACGTCTATCCGCGCAGCTCGCGGGCCCGGGTGCTGGGCGGCTCGGGCATGGTCTGGGGCGGCAAGTGCCGGCCGCTGGACGCCGCCGACTTCGCCAAACGCGACTGGATCCCGCACAGCGGCTGGCCGATGTCGCGCCAGCAGCTGCAGCCCTTCTACGACCGGGCCTGCGACCTGCTGGAGATCCCGCGCTTCGACACCGACCCCATCGACGCGCCAGTGCTGGAGGTGGGGGAGGGCGACTTCATCTCGGCCCCCGTGCTGTTCACCAAATACTCCGGCGGCGTCGACGAGGCGGCCTTCGACCGCTTCCGCACCGAGTTCGCGGCCGCGCCCAACATCACCGTCTACCTGCACGCCAACGTCACCCGCATCGGCCTGTCGCCGGCCGGCGACCGGGTCGAACAGCTGGACGTCGCCTGCCTGGACGGTCCGCGCCACACCGCCCGGGCAGGGCGCTACATCCTGGCGGCCGGCGGCATCGAGAACGCCCGCCTGCTGCTAGCCTCCAACGATGTCCGGCCCGAGGGGGTCGGCAACCGCCATGACCTGGTCGGCCGCTTCTTCCAGGGCCATGTGACCTACGCCGTCGACGAGACCGCGGAGGTCGAGGGCTCGGCCCTCTACCTCACAACCGGCAAGCCGATGGGCCGCTACCTCAACCCCAACCGGCGCGGCGCCCATAGCGTTTTCGCCGCCGCCCTGCCGGCGCAGCAAAGACTGAAGAGCGGCAACTTCACCGTCACCCTCTATCCGACCGCGCCGCCGGGACCGAAGGCCGGTACAAGGGGCGAGGAGACCATCGCCGTCGGCCAGCTCGCCGCCAGGCTGGACGAGGGCGCGCCGCTGCTGGCCGGCCACTTCCTGATGGCCGAGCACTTCCCCAACCCCGACAGCCGCATCACCCTGGCCGCCGACCGCGACGCCCTCGGCATGCCCAAGGCGCGCCTCGACTGGACCTATTCGGCCGCCGATCTCGATGGCCTGGAGCGCACCGCCGCCCATTTCGGCGACGCCCTGGGGGCCGGCGGCAAGGGGCGGTTCTGCTGGCCGGCGGAGCGCAAGGATCTGGTGGCCCTCTCCAGCGCCTCCCGCCACCACATGGGCACGACCCGGATGCACGCCGACCCCAAACAGGGCGTCGTCGATCCCGACGGCCGCGTCCATGGCCTGGGCAACCTGCACATCGCCGGCAGCTCGGTTTTTCCAACCTCGGGTATCGCCAACCCGACCCTGACCATCCTGGCCCTGGCCCTGCGCCTGTCGGACCACCTCAAGCACCAGATGGGAGCCGCCTGATGACCACGATCGCTCGACGAGACCTGCTCACGGCGCTGGCCGCCCTTGGCGCTCTGGCGCCGATCGCCGCTCACGCCGCCACGCCGACCGGCGCATGGGGCGGACCGGTCCCGGCCGGCGCCCTGCGCATCGGCAAGGCCTGGCTGGCCGAGAATCCCGGCGCGAACGCCGCCGCCCTCAACAAACGCCTGGCGCCGAACGGCTGGTCGCCGGCGACGCTGGAGAAGCTCCGCCTTCGCGTGGCCACCGATTTCAGGCAGGGCAGGGTGTTCCGCTACCGCGGCTGGCGCCTCTCCGACACCGAAGGCGCCCTGTTCGCCCTGACCACCCTCATTCCCGCATGACCCACCCACAAAACCGCAACGCCACCCCAACAAAATTCCTATGAGAACCGCATGTAACCACCACGTCATGCAGTCGAAATTCGTCAGGAAAACAACAGATTATCTAAGCTGTTTCACGTGGAACACAGCGGGAACATCGATGGCCTGAGCCTCAGCCCTTCTCGGCCGCCTTGGCGTCGTTCCACAGCCCGTCCATCTCGGCCAGATCCGACTGATCGGGCGTGCGGCCGTCCTCGGCCAGCCGCGCTTCGATGAAGGCGAAGCGGCGGGCGAACTTGGCGTTGGTGGCGCGGATGGCGTCTTCCGGCTCAATGTCCAGCTTGCGGGCCAGGTTGGCGACCACGAACAGCAGGTCGCCCAGTTCCTGGCGCATCTTCTCCCGGTCGCCGGCCGCGATCTCGACCCGCAGCTCGTCGAGCTCCTCATGCAGCTTCTCGATGACCTTGTCCGGCGTCGGCCAGTCAAAGCCGACCCGCGCCGCCCGCCTGGTCAGCTTCACCGCCCGGGTCAGGCCCGGCAGGCCGGTGGGCACGTCGGCCAGGACGCCGGTCTTGGCCTTGGCGGCCCGCTCGCCGGCCTTCATCACCTCCCAGGCCTGGGTCTGCTCCTGGGCCGAGCGCACGGAGGCCTCGCCGAACACATGCGGATGGCGGCGGACCATCTTATCGACGATGGCCCCGGCGACGTCGTCGAAGCCGAAGGCGCCTTCCTCCTCGGCCATGCGGCTGTGGAACACCACCTGGAACAGCAGGTCGCCCAGCTCCTCCTTGAGGTCCTGTCGATCGCCGCGCTCGATGGCGTCGGCGACCTCATAGGCCTCCTCAACCGTATAGGGGGCGATGGTGGCGAAGGTCTGCTCCAGGTCCCAGGCGCACCCCGTCTCCGGGGTCCGCAGGGCGGCCATGATGGCCAGCAGGCAATCTATGGGTTTGGGGTCACTCGGCGGGGGTGGGGAGGACATCAGGAGCTATGGCGGCCAGGTCTTCGGGCTGAGGGGGCGGTTGCGTCCCGTCGCGTTCCTCCAGTTGGCGGAGAATCTCGGCGTGGCGTTCCTCGCTCAGGGGATAGCCGATCAGGCAGGCCGCGGCGAGCAGGCCGATGACGCCGGGCACCACGGCATACATCGCCATCAGCCCCTGCATCGACAGATCGGTGCTGAGCGCCGGGTTGGCGGCGTTGAAGCCGAGATTGGCCAGGATGATGGTGCTGGTCACCGCCAGGGCGCTGCCGACCTTCACCGTGCCGGTGAGGATGGCGTAGAGCAGGCCCGTCCGGTCGCGCCCCGAGCTCAGCCGCTCCTCGTCGCCGTAGTCGGCCATCATCGAGCGCAGCAGCAGGGCGCCGGCCGAGTAGGGGATGCCGGCGGCGATCAGGAAGGGGATGGCCAGCAGGAAGTTGCCGGCCGGCAGGGTGACGACGCCGAACTGCACGGCGGCGTAGACGATACAGGCGATGATCAGCGCCTTGGCCTTGCCCGTGCGCTTGGCCAGCCGGGTCCAGATGAAGCCGCCGACGATGGCCGACAGGAAGTAGATCATCAGCAGGGCCAGGGATTCCTGGCCGCTGAACTTCTTGACGACCATGAAGAACCAGAAATACAGCGTCCCGGCCACGCCCGGGGCCAGGCCGGTCAGCAGGTCGGCCACCAGGATGCGGACCACGGTCGGCCGGCGGATCAGACGGACATAGTCGCCCAGCGTGGCGCGCTCGGCGTGGATGATTTCCTTCGGCGCCGTCTCCGGAACCCGCCAGATGGCCAGGCCGATGGTGACCGGCAGCAGCAGGACCACGAACCAGCCCTGGGCCGAGACCACCTCGGTCTCGTTCCTGGCGTCGATCAGGTGGAGAAGCGCGAGAATCAGCGGCAGGCCGAGGATGGAGATCATCCCCAGCACGTTGCCGCCCTGCCAGAAGGCGTAGATTCGCGACCGCTCATGGTACTGCTTGGACAGGGTCGCCGCCCAGGCGGTGTGCGACAGCACGGCGATCGAATAGCCGAAATAGACCACCAGCAGCCAGAACCAGAGGTAGCCGATGCCGACCCCCGGCTTGGCCATGAACAGCATCCAGATGGACACCATCAGGATCGGCGCAGAGATCGCCATCCAGCCCTTGAAGCGGCCGAACGACCAGCGGGTGCGGTCGAGGATCGTCCCGAACAGCGGGTCGAACATGATGTCGACCAGTCGCACCAGGATGAAGGCCAGGCCGACGGCGCTGAGGCTGAGTTTCAGGGTGCTGGCGTAGAAGTGCGGAAGCGTGATCACCAGCGGCAGGCCGAAGGCCGCCAGTGGAATGCAGGGCCCGGCGAAGGCCGCAAGGGTCCAGGTGGAACGTCGGCCCTCGGCCATGTCGCCTCGCTAATTGAACTCGGCGCTTATGTTATCGCCGTTCAGGCGATCTCATCCGCTTCGCCGGGCCCTGGCAAGTGAATTGGCGGACATCATGTCACGCCAAATTGAGCAGGGCCCGGACTACAGGTCCCCGTTCCGGGCCAGGTTGCGGGCGAAGCGGTTGAAGGTCTGCTGGGCGTCGTTCCAGGTGCTCGACGGCCAGACCCAGCGGATGTCGGTTTCGTACCAGCGGTAGCTGACCGGGCGGCTGGCGCCGTCGGCCGTGGTCACCCGGCCGCTGATCGCGGCGCCGCCGACGCCGAAGCTTTCGTAGGAGAGCCCGGGCTTGTCGGACATCTGCTGCATTGTCGGGCGGTTAGGCACTACATCCTCAAGCACCAGCTCGATACGGGCGCCGTCCAGGGCCGGGTTGCCGGCCGCTTCCTTGAGCACCGATTTGCGCAGGTCCGCGGCCAGGCGATCGACGTCGCGGGCCCCGTATTCCTCGATTTTCTTCTCCATCCCGGGCCCGTAGGTGACCGTAACGTCGGGCTCCGCGGCGATGGCGGGGACGGTTACAGCGGCCGCGCCCAGCACGGTCATGGCGGCCAAAATCACGAAACGCATGGTGGCTTCCTCATCAAATCGCGCCCTCGACAGGAAGATAGCGTATCGCTAGGGAACCGCCAGCCTGCTGTTGCCTAGTGACAGTGCTGCATAGCCTTGGCAGGGTCTGGGGCTGATTCTGATTTACGGAGAGATTCCATTGAATACCGCTGACATCATCGACGCCGTGGCGTCGAAGGACGAGAAGCTGACCAAGGCTCAGGCCAAGGCCGTCGTGGACGGCGTCTTCGCCGCGATCCGAGATGCCGCTGTGAAGGGTGAGGAAGTTTCGATCCCGGGCTTCGGCAAGTTCAAGGTGCAGAACAAGCCGGCCCGCACCGGCCGCAACCCCTCGACTGGCGCGACGATCCAGATCGCCGCCAGCAAGAAGGTTTCCTTCCAGGCCGCCAAGGCCCTGAAGGACGCGCTCTAAGCGTATCGGCCTTTCAAGGCTAAAGACGCCCACGGCGGTTGACCGTCGTGGGCGTTCGCTTGTCCGGAGGTCGGTGACGAAGGGGCTGGCGCCGGGCAAACCGCGTTCGCTATCCTCGCCTTATGACCCATCCCCTCGACAAGTCCGCCACGGCCTTGGCCGCCGACCTCGCCGCCCGCCGGATCGGGGCGCTGGAACTGACCGAGGCGGCCATCGCCCGCATCGAGGAGCGCGACCCGGCCCTCAACGCCGTCGTCGTCCGCGACTTCGACCGGGCCCGCGACGCCGCCCTGGCTGCCGAGGCCGCCATCGCCCGGGGCGAGACCGGACCGCTGCTCGGCGTGCCGATGACGGTCAAGGAAAGCAACAATGTCGCCGGCCTGCGCACCAGCTGGGGCGTCGAGCTGTTCGGGAACTGGACCGCGCCGACCGATGCGGTGGCCGTCGCGCGGCTGAAGGCGGCCGGGGCCATCATCCTCGGCAAGACCAACATCCCGCCCTTCCTGTCGGACTGGCAGTCGAACAACCCCATCTACGGCCGCACCCAGAACCCCTGGAACCTCGAGCGCTCGCCGGGCGGATCCTCCGGCGGCGCGGCGGCGGCGGTGGCGGCCGGGATGAGCCCGATCGAGCTGGGCTCCGACATCGGCGGCTCGATCCGCGTGCCGGCCGCCTTCTGCGGCGTCTTCGGCCACAAGCCCACCTACGACCTGGTCCCCAGCCGCGGCCACCAGCCGCCTGGCGTCGATGGCTCGGGCGTGCCGCTTGCCGTCGTCGGCCCGCTGGCCCGCACGGCGGACGACCTGGAGCTGGTCCTGGACGTCGTCGCCGGCCCGACCGAAGACCTCGCCAAGGCCTACCGCCTGGACCTGCCGCCGGCGCGCGGGGCCAGCCTGGCCGACTATCGGGTGCTGGTCATCGACAGCCACCCGCTGGCCGCCACCGACAGCGAGATCCGCGCCGCCCTCGACACTCTGGCGGGCAATGTCGAGCGGGCAGGGGCCCGCGTCGCCCGCGAGAGCGCCCTGCTGCCGGACCTGGCCGGCCTGCATCACCTCTATGGCGGCATCCTCAACGCGGTGATGAGCCGGGGCTCGCCCAGCCCCTCGCAGCTGAGCGTCCACGCCTGGATGGACATGCAGGACGGCCAGCTGGTCACCCGCCGCGCCTTCGCCCGGCTGTTCGAGGACTTCGACGTCATCCTCGTCCCCGCCTTCGGCCGCACCGCCTATCCGCATGACGCCTCGCCGAACGCCCCGGAGCGCAAGCTGCTGATCGACGGCGTGCAGACGCCCTATTTCGACCAGCTGGCCTGGCCCGGCATCGCCACCCTGGCCAACCTGCCGGCCACCGCCGCGCCGATCGGGCTGGCCGGCGACGGCCTGCCGATCGGCGTCCAGATCATCGGCCCGGCCTTCGAGGACCGCACCACCATCCATTTCGCCCGGCTGATCGAGGAGGCCTTCGGCGGCTTCAGGGCGCCGCCGGGATACAACTAGCGCTCGCCGTGGTAGGCTGCGGCAAAGGGAGTCACGCCATGAGATCTGTCCTCGTTGTTGTCGCCATCGTCGGTCTCGCCGCGCCGGCCTTGGCCGCCACGCCGACGGAAGCAGACAAGCAGGCCCGCGCCAAACAGATCGCCGAGTTCCGGGCCCGCTGTCAGTACCAGGTTCAGCCGGCGGTCCATCGGGACGTGCCCAAGGGTCCGATGAAGTTGACCGAGGCGCCGCGGGCCCGGATGGAGTTGGCCGTCAATCGGAGAATCTTCGGCTGCCCCGTGCCCGTGATCGTCCCCAACGGCGTCGAGGGGAAATAGCGCAAGCGTCGTGTGTCAGGCCGTCGGCCTGATCATGCCGACCCTCAGGTCCGTCGCGACATAGACGCAGACGTCGTCCGCGAACAGCCGGCCGTTGGCGACACCCAGCGCCAGCTGGCCGCGCCGCGCCTGCCGGATGCTGACCTCATAGCGCACCATCCGGGTGGCGGGCGTGATGTCGCCGCGAAACCGCACCTCGCCGACGCCGAGGGCCCGGCCCTTGCCCGGCGAACCCGACCAGCCCAGCCAATAGCCGAGGATCTGCCACATGGCGTCCAGGCCCAGGCAGCCGGGCATGACCGGGTCGCCGGGAAAGTGGCAGTCGAAGAACCAGAGGTCCGGGGTGATATCCAGTTCGGCGACAATGCGGCCTTTGCCGAACTCGCCGCCGTCGAGGCTGAGGTCGGTGATCCGGTCCATCATCAGCATGGGCGGGGCAGGGAGCTGGGCGTTGCCGGGCCCGAAATAGCCGCCCCGGCCGGACAGGATCAGGTCGTCCTTCGTGTAGTGGGACTTGGGCGTGTGAAACGCGTGCGGATCGGCCATGGCGTTGCGGTTCCTTCGGGCTTGCTGGGACGGTCAGGCGACCCGATCGGCCGCATTCGCGACCGCCGTTGGCGGCAGGCGCAGGGCGGCGGCGACGAAGACCCAGATCTTGTCGGTCAGCGCATGGCGGTCGGGCCGGTGGCTGCTGGTCAGGGCGCCGATGAGGGCCTGGCGGATGCCGCCGATCAGCAGGGCGATGGTCAGGCGCGGATCAAGGTCGGCGGGAATGACGCCGTCCCGCTGGCCGGCCCGCAGATTGTGCGCCCCGGCGGCGAGCTGCCGCTTGGTGAAGGCCTGTTCCACGTCGAGGACTTCGGCGGCGCGGCTCAACGGCCCGACGACGAGCGGCGCGAACGGGTGGTCGTAATGGAAGGCGATGTAGGCGGCGATCCGCTCCTTCTCGCGGCCGGCCCAATCGGGCGAGACGAGCTTGGAGGGGCTGAAGGCGACGTCTTCCAGCCGGTTGTAGAAGGCCTCGACCACCGCCGCGATCAGCCCCGCCTTGGATCCGAAATGGTGGTAGGCCAGCCCGACCGAAACCTTGGCCCGCTTGGCGACCGCCTGCATCTCCAACAGGCCATGGCTGTGGATCAGCTCTTCCTGGGCGGCGCGGATCAGCCGTTCCGGCGTACCGATCTTGGTCGGGGACATGGGCGATCCAAAATTGAATTGAATTCAATTTAGCCGGCGTCAGGGAAAGCGCAAGCGCCGTCGAGGGGAGGGTGGCCAGCGTCCGATTCGGACCTAGGCTGGCCGGCATGGACATCGTCGACACCGCTCGCCCGAGAACCGTGCGGATCGCTGCGGCCCAGACGCCTGAGTTTCGGCAAGACGTCCCGGCAGCCCTGGCCTGGGCGGAAACGACCGTCGGGCAGGCTGATAGCGTAGGCGCCGCGCTGGTGGTTTTTCCCGAGGGCTTCCTGCAGGGCTACCTGACCGATGAGCCGTCGGCGCAGGCGAACGCGCTGGATCTGGCTTCGCCCGAATTCGCCGACGTGCTGAGCCGGCTCGGCCGGTTTCAGGCGATGATCGTGATGGGGCTCATCGAGACGGACGGCGGGCGGCTGTTCAACACCGCCGCCGTGATCGAGGGCGGCAGGCTCGTCGGCCGCTATCGCAAGGCGCATCTGATGGACGGGGAGAGCCTGTTCCAGCCTGGGCGCGACAAACCGATCTTCGAGGTCGCCGGCCTGAGGTTCGGGCTCAACATCTGCAACGACACCAACTTTCCGGAGGCCGCGCGGCAGGTGGCGGACCAGGGGGCATCGCTGATCGTCTGTCCGGCCAACAACATGATGCGGCGCAAGGCGGCCGAGGACTGGAAGGAGGCCCATAACCGCATTCGCGGCGAGCGATGCCGCGAGACGGGCCTGTGGCTTGTGTCGGCGGACGTGACCGGCGAGCGCGACGCAAGGATCGGGTGGGGGCCGACAGCGGTGCTCGGTCCAGCCGGCGACGTCGTCGCTCAGCTGCCGCTGGATCGGCCAGGGCTGCTGGTGTTCGACATGCCGATCAGGGCGTAAGGCGACGGGTATCCGTTTTGCGCCTAAGATATATTATCGGAAATAATGGATGGGCCGGTGGGTGTCAGACGCCCTGGACCATCAGGAAAACCCCGGCGGCGCCGGCTTTGCGATCCACGGCGATCGCCTGGTACTCGGGCGATCCCGCCCAGCGCCCCAGCGCGGCGGCATCCTCGAAACCGATCAGCACCAGCTTCTGGTAAGGCCAATCGCCCTCGGCCACGACCGGCGCGTTGTCCGCCGCCAGAAGCGTTCCGCCGTACTGAGCCAGGACCGGCATGAAGCCGTCCATGTAGCGGCCGTAGGCTTCCGGTTCGTGGATGTTGATCTGGGCGACGGCGTAATGGGTCATGGGTTCAGGCTCGCTTCAAAGGTCAGGCCGTCGTAGGCCGGCTCGACGCCGACCGGAAGTTCCGCGGACAAGCGGTTGAAATCCATGTCGATATGCATGTTGGTTAGAATGGCGCGGCGCGGCTTCAGGCGCTCGATCCAGGCCAGGGCCTGCTCGAGATTGGCGTGGGTCGGGTGCGGCGTGTAGCGCAGCGCGTCGACGATCCAGGTGTCGACAGCCTCCAGGGCCTCGAAGGCGCTGTCCGGCAGGCCGTTGACGTCCGGCGAGTAAGCCACGGATCCGAAACGGAAACCCAGGGAACGGATCTCGCCATGCTCCTGGTCGAAAGCCACAACCGGGATCGGTCCCGACGGGCCGTCGATCTCGAACCGCACGCCCAGGCCCGGCATCTCGCGGGCGTCGCAGATGGCCGGATAGCCGCCGGTGCTCTGGAAGATGTAGCCGAACCGCTGGTGCAACGTCCGCCAGGTGACCGGCTCCATCCAGGTCGGGATACGGGCCCGCTGGTTCAGAGCGAAAGCGCGGACGTCGTCGATGCCGTGGGCCTGGTCGGCGTGGTCGTGGCTGAAGAGAATGCCGTCAAGTCGCTGTATCTTTGCGGAAATCGCCTGTTCACGGAAGTCGGGCGAGGTGTCCACCAGAACCGTGGTTGAAGCCCCCTGCCCCGATCTCTGCACGAGCAGGGAACAGCGCCGCCGGCGGTTCTTCGGCTCGGCCGGGTCGCAGTCGCCCCAATTGCCATCGGCGCGCGGCACGCCGCCGGAACTGCCGGAGCCCAGGATGGTCAGGCGCAGCCGGTCGCTCACGGCCGCGGTATCCGGTCGAACAGGGCGAAGAAGGCGTCTTCGGTTCGTTGCTCGGCCTCGTCGCGCCTCCAGCCGCGGATGTCGGCCAGTTTCTCAAGGATATGAGGCAGATAGGCCGGCTCGTTGCGGCGGCCGCGCATCGGCACGGGCGCCAGGTAGGGGCAATCGGTCTCGAGGATGATGCGGTCGGCCGGCATGATGTCGGCGATGATGTCACGCACCTCCTGGGCCGCCTTGAAGGTGGCGATGCCGGAGACCGAGAACCAGGCGCCGAGCGCCGCCGCCCGGCGGGCCAGGTCCGGGCCGCTGGTGTAGCAGTGCATCAGGAGCTTGAACGGGCCGGCGGCGTATTCCTCTTCCAGGATGTCGCCCATGACCTCGTCGGCCTCGCGGGTGTGGACGACCAGCGGCAGGCCGGTCTCGCGGGCGGCGATGGCGTGCTGGCGGAAGACGGCGGCCTGCACGTCGCGGGGGCTCAGGTCATAGTGGAAGTCGAGGCCGCATTCGCCGATGCCGATGACCTTCGGGCGCTGGGCCAGGCCGATGAGCTCTTCGGCCTTAAGCGACGGATTTTCCTTGGCATCGTGCGGATGGGTTCCGACCGTCGCCCAGATGTCGTCATGGGCCATGGCGATGGCGTGGACGGCCTCGAAGCTGCTGACCTTGTCGCAGATGGTGACCATCAGGCCAATGCCGGCGGCGCGGGCGCGGTCGATCACCTGCGCCTGGTCGTCGGCGAACTGGGGGGCGTGCAGGTTGACGTGACTGTCGATGAGCATCAGGCGGCGGCGGCTCTCAGGGCCCGGACGGCCGTCCAGAAACTGTCGGCGCGGTCGAGGTTGAGGGCTTCGGCCTCGCGCGGCAGGCGCTCCAGCACCTCCCAGACGTCGGCCCAGCGGTCGAGGTCGTCGCCCTGCCCGCTCAGCGCCTGCTGGACGGCCATGTCGTGGACCCGGTCGCTGAGCCGCTCGAACAGCATCTGGAAACGCTCGGCCCCCTCGGCGCCGCGGAAGCTGTCGGCCATGGCCAGCAGCGGGGCCGGATCGGGATGCTTGAGATGGTTGAGCAGCTCGTGGGCGGTGTCGTCGATGGCCAGGACGTTGAGGTCGGCCATCTTCAGGGCCAGGCCGGGGGCGCCGTTCGCCATCTTTACGAGGCGATTGGCGTCATGCGCCACCAAGCCCGACTGCTCGCGGACGATGGTCTCGGCGGTGTCGGTGTCGGGCACGCGGAAGGCCAGGGTGCGACAGCGCGAGCGGATGGTCGGCAGCAGCCGGCCCGGCGCATGGCTGACCAGCAGCAGCACGCCGCGCGGCGGCGGCTCCTCCAGGGTCTTGAGGATGGCGTTGGCGGCGTTGACGTTGAGGTCGTCGGCGGCGTCGATGATGGCCACGCGATAGGGAGCCTGGGCCGGCGACTTGGAGAAGAATTCCGGCAGCTGGCGGGCCTCGTCGACCGGGATCACCTTGCGGGCCTTGCCGTCCTCGCCCATCCGCTCCAGCACGATGAAGTCCGGGTGGCTCTTGGCGGCCATCAGCCGGCTGGCGACATGGTCTGGGCTGGAGGACAGCGGACCTCCTGCCCCATCATTTGGCGCGCCGAGCAGGCGGCGCGCAGCGTGGTAGGCGAAGGTGGCCTTGCCGACGCCCTCGGGGCCGGTCAGCAGCCAGGCGTGGTGCAGTCGGCCGCTGTCCAGCGCCGCGACGAAGGCCGCTTCCTGGGCCTCGTGGCCGAGCAGCCGGCGGGTGTCGCGCGGGTGCCGCAGGCCCTCACCCATGCACCCGCTCCAGGCGCGGCTCGACGGCGGCGCGGATGTCGGCCTCGACGGCCTCGGGCTTGCGGTCGGCGCGCAGTACGACACAGCGGTCCGGCTCGGCCCGGGCGATGTCGAGGAAGGCCTGGCGCAGGCGTTCGTGGAAGGCAGCGCCCTTGGCCTCGAAACGGTCCTCGCCGCCGCCGCGGCTCAGGGCCCGGGAGAGGCCCTCATCGACCGGCAGATCGAGGATCAGGGTCAGGTCGGGATGCACGCCCTCGAGCACGGTGGCTTCGAGGGTGTCGATCAGCCGGGTGTCGACCTGGCCGCCGGCCCCCTGGTAGGCGCGGGTGGAGTCGGCGAAGCGGTCGCAGAGCACCACCTTGCCGGCCTCCAGGGCCGGGCGGATGACCCGTTCGATGTGATCGCGGCGCGAGGCGTACATCAGCAAGGTCTCGGTGACGGCCGACCAGCGCTCTGGCGGGCCGTTCAGGACGATGTCGCGGATGGCCTCGGCGCCGGGCGATCCGCCGGGCTCACGGGTCAGCACGACGTCATGGCCAAGGCCCTTGAGGCGCTCGGCCAGACGCCGGATCTGGGTCGATTTGCCGGCGCCCTCGCCGCCCTCGAAGGTGATGAAGAATCCACGGGACATGGGCCCAACCCATCGGCTGAACCGGTCTTTATGTCTAGCGGTCGGCGATCAACTTCGCGTCGGGAAAGCCCAGCGAGGCGACCTGGTCGCGCAGGCGGCCGGCGCCGACGACATCGCGGCCCGATTCGATCACCACGCGATAGAGGGTGCGGCCGTCACGCTTCAGCGGCACGATCCTGGCCCGGCCGATGTCGCGCAGGGAATTGACCGCCTTTTCGGCATTGTCCCGCTCGGCGAAGGCTCCGGCCTGGACCACCCAGTCGTCGCCGCCGCGGGGGACGGACAGGGCTTTGGGCTCGGAATCCTTGGCCAGGCCAGCGTACTGCAGGGTGCGGTCCTTGCCGCTCATCGGGGCCGGGCCGACATAGCGGACGCGGACCCGGGCGGTGCCCTTGCCGGCGAAGCCCAGCGCCTCGGCGCCGGCCCGCGACATGTCGATGATGCGGCCGTCGACGAAGGGGCCGCGGTCGTTGACCCGCACCTTGATCTTCCTGCCGTTGTCCAGGTTGGTGACCTCGACGATCGAGGGCAGCGGCAGGGTCTTGTGGGCGGCCGAAACCACCCACATGTCGAACATCTCGCCGTTGGCGGTCTGGCGGTTGTGGAACTGCTGGCCGTACCAGCTGGCCACGCCGACCTCGTTGTAATTGGGCTGTTCGCGCGGCCTGTACCAGGTTCCACCCACCTGATAGGGCCGCATGGTGCCGGGAACGCGGCCGCCTGAGCGCGGCGGCGGCTTGGTCTCAGCGACACGGGGCGACAGGCGCGGCGTGGCGCAGGCGGCCAAGCTGGCCGCCGCCATCAGCGCCAGTCCAAAGGCCGTTCCTCTTCGCCAGTGCCAGCGCCCCATCGGCGCCCCCTCCGCAAGTTCTCAGCCTCGAGGATGCCAGGGCCGGTCTTCGTTTCGGTTAACGCGATGCAAATGGCTGTTTTGCCTCAGGCTCCCCTGCTATAGCGCCGGTCCGCTCCCAGGACAGGTGGCCGAGCGGTTTAAGGCAGCGGTCTTGAAAACCGCCGTGGGTGCGAGCCCACCGTGGGTTCGAATCCCACCCTGTCCGCCAGCCGGCCTGAACGAAAGTTAACTTGCGGCCTCAGGACGAAAGTCGTCCGTGAACCTTCCGTTCGGGAGGGATGGAGCATGGACAAACCTGCACTGTCGCGGCGAGCGTTCGCCGCTCAGGCCGCCGCCCTCGGCGCGGCGCTTGCGTTCGGACCGGCCTCCGCACAGGCGAGGCCCGTCGTGCGCGGCGAACGTCGCGACCTCTTTCCGCAGGGCGTCGCCTCGGGCGACCCCCGCGCCGACAGCGTGATCCTGTGGACACGGCGGGCCCCGGACAGCGGCGTCGCCTCACACCGGTTGACCGTCGAGGTGGCGGGCGATCCGAAGTTTGCAAAGCGGGTGGCGCGCGGCGAGGTCGCGGTCACCGCGGCGACGGACTGGACCTGCCGCTTCCTGGCGGCGGGCCTGAAGCCGGCGCGGGAATACTGGTATCGTTTCATCGACGAGGCGGGGAACACGAGCCGGGTCGGCCGCACGCTGACGGCGCCGGCCGACGAGGACGACCGGCCGGCCCGGTTCGCCTTTGTCAGCTGCCAGGACGTCACCCAGGGCGCCATGAACGCCTACCGGCGCATGCTCCATGAGGACGCCCGCAGGCCGCGCACCGAACAGCTGGGCTTCGTCCTGCATCTGGGCGACTTCATCTACGAACTGGTCTGGTATCCCGAGGAACGGCCGGGCGGCGTCGAGCGGGGCCGGCGTCTGCGCGACATCGTGCGTTACCCGCACGGCGAAAAGGTCAGCACATTCCATATCCCGGCCGATCTGGACGACTACCGCACGGCCTATCGCGGCTATCTGTCCGATCCGGATCTGCAGGACGCCCGGGCCCAGTGGCCGTTCGTTCCGGTGTGGGACAACCACGAATTCAACTGGCGGTCCTACCAGAGCCAGCAGATCATCGACGGCAAAGTCCGTCCGGCCCAGACGCTCAAGATCGCGGCCAGTCAGGCCTGGTACGAGTATCAGCCCGCCCGGGTCCGCAAGCCGGGGAGCGGGGATGCTTTCGAGGCGCCCAAGGTGGAAAACAAGCCGCTGACGGCGCTGGACGCCCGAGGGGTCGGGCAGGAACCAAACAATCTCGCCGCGATCAAGGCGCTGCAGATCCAGCGGGCGTTTCGGTACGGCAAGAACATCGACATGATCCTGACGGACAACCGGTCGTTCGGATCACCGGGCGGCGACTACAGCGGGCTGCCGGAGATCAAGTTCGGGGCCATGCCCGAACAGATGCTGGAGATTCTGGATCAGGCCCGGGCCTATGGCGGCGGCTCGCCCCCCGCCACCATCCGCGTCGGCGATGTCGAGGTTCCCAATCCGCATGTGAACGCGCCGCCTGAGGCCTATCTCGGCCTCGAGCAGATGGCCTGGTTCAAGGACCGTCTTCGGGCCGCCAAGGCCCCTTGGAAGATCTGGGGCCATTCGTTCGGCACGCTGACCGGGCGCACCGATCCCCAGAACCTGCCGGCGGCGTTCGCGGACCGCTGGCCGAAGGGCGCGGGATATGGCGTGACCAGCGGCGCCTACGGCGTCGAGCACGGCGAAATCTTCGACATGATCCGCGAGGAAGGGATCGCGGGGTTCGCCATCGTGGCCGGCGACCGACATGCCTTCTGGGCCGGCTATCCCAGCAAGACCCTGCCGCCGCGCGCCTTCGACCCGGTTGGCGTCGAATTCATCACCGGCTCGATCTCGGCGCAGACCATGGGCGAAGTGCAGGCGCTCACCATGCCCAAGGATCGGCCCTTGAGAGCCCTCTATATCGACGACAAGCCGAACGGCGCGATGGAATGCAGCTTCGGCATGACCCTGATGCACGGGGTGAAGTCCTCGTTGCTGCTCAAGGAAACGAGAGACCCGGCCAAGGCGCGGGCGGCGCGCAACCCTGAACTGGCGCCGCATCTCAAGTTCGTCGATTACGCCGGTCACGGCTACACGACGGTGCGGGCCACGGCGCATGAGCTCGAGACCGAATTTGTCTGCATCCCAATTCCGCTCGAACGCAGCCAAACGGACGACGGCGGCCCCCTCGTCTACCGCGTGGCGCATCGGGTTTCTCTCTGGAAGCCCGGAGAGCATCCCCTGCTCAGGCAGGAAATTCTCGAAGGCGATCCGGGCCTGGCGATCTGAAGGACGGGCCAGCAGCCTGCCGGGCGGAATTTTGCGCTGGCTCGCCGTGGATCGCTGACTTAAACATTCGTTTGAATGAGCGGTCCGAGGGGGCCCTTCCCCGCCCGCGCCCCAGGAGTCGCCCGTGACCTTCGACACGCCCCTGTCTCTCGTCGGCCCCCTGCGCAAGCCTCGCCAGATGCTGGGCGATCAGGAGTACGGCGGCCACGCCTCGATCCACGACGATGAGATGGCAGAGAAGCTGGGCTTCAGGGCCGGGCCGATCGAAGGGCCGACCCACTTCAGCCTGTTTCCGCCGCTGATGGAGAAGATCTGGGGCAAGGCCTGGTTCGAGCAGGGCTGCATCTCGTCCCACTATCTGAACATGGTGGTCGAGGGCGAGGAGGTCCGCGCCATTGCCGAGATCCCCGCCGAGGGCGTCAAGACGACCCGCGTGTGGGCGGAGAAGGCGGACGGCACGCCGGTGTTGGAGGCCAGCGCAAGCCTGGGACCGGACGCCGGCCTCACCCTGCTGGAGCAGCGGATGGCGGCCCTGCGGCCGCCCGGCAAGCTGTTGATCCTCGAGGACCTGAGGGTCGGCATGACCGGCGCCGCCGAGGAGCACGTGCGGATGGACCCCGACCAGCACATGGGCGCCCTCTATCCCTTCAGCCTCAACCAGAAGCTGGCCGGTATCACCGAGACCTCCGACTGGTATTCCAAGGGCTCGCCCTGGGGGCGGCCGATCATCCCGCTGGAAATGATCAGCGTGCTGGCCGAGTACTCCAGCCACCAGGCGAAGTTTCCGGTGAAGGGGCCGGCCGTCGGCCTGTTCGCCGACCAGGAGATCCGGCTGATCGACGGGCCTCTGTTCGTCGGCGAGGACTATGTCCTGCGCCGCGAGATCGCCGCCCTGGCCGAGAGCAAGCGCACGGAATCCTACTGGGTCCGCACGCGCATCTTCGACGCGTCAGGCAAGAAGCAGGTGGCCGAGATGCTGCTCAACCACGCGACGCTGAAACACAGCTACGCCGGCTACGCCGACGCCGGCTGAACGCCCAGCTTCCGCTCGAACCAGGCGATGGCGGCGGCCTGGCCGCCGTGGATCGCCCAGCCCCAGGGCACGCCGCCCCAGAGGTCATCGACCACCTCCAGATCCGCGCCGTGGTCGGCCAGCAGGTCGAGGATGGCGGTGTTGTCGTGCAGCGCCGCCTGATGGATCGGGTTGCCGTGGCGGTGCTGCGAGGACCGCCGGTTGACGGTGGCGCCGGCCTCCAGCGCCAGCTTGACGGCTTCCGTCTGGCTGTTGATCACCGCCAGGTCGAGGGCGGCGTCGATGTCCGCCTGCGACGCGGCCCGCAGCAGGCCCGGCAAGTCCTCCAGGCGGCCCAGGGCGGCGGCGATGGGCGCGGTCAGCGGCATGCCTTTGGCCAGCAGATATTCGACGATCTCGGTCTCCCCGAAGCCCAGGATGCCGCCCATGTCCTCGGGTTTGGCCCGGGCGCCGGCCTCGACGAGGACTTCGACCAGCGGAATCTGCAGGCCGTTCTCGCGGGCGCTGCTGGAGGTCATGGCCAGGCCGAGGGTGTAATCGAGGTCCTCGCGCGGCACGCCGCGGGCGATCATGGCGCGGGCGACCGCCGGCATGGCGGCGGGCATCCTGTCGATCAGCGTCGGGTTGTTGGCGACGAACCAGAAGAGCTTGGGGTCGAGGAAATATTGCTCACGGCCGGAGTCGCGGTAGCAGTCCGGTTCGCGGATGCGCTCGGTCATCAGGCGAGGTTCGGCGTCCAGCAGACGGTCCAGGACCGCGACATCGCCGGCGTGGATGGCCCCGACGGCTGCCCGGAACGACGGATCGCGGATCACTGGGCGGTCAAGCAGCTCGACCATGGCCGCCTTGTCCCTGGCGCGCGAGCGGCGGGCGATGTCGAGGGCCGAGCGGCCCTTTTCGTTGGGCTCCCATTCGATGGCCCCATGACGGATCAGCAGTTCGGCCAGGGCGAAGGGCCCGCGCTCGGCGACGATGTGAAGCGGCCGCTGGCCGGGCGTGGCCTTGCGCGAACTGGCGCCGGCCTCGATCAGCGCCCGGACCATGGCCAGTCGGACGGCCGGCGGCGCGGTCGACGAACAGGCCTCCCAGACCGGACTCGTGCCTGGGCCGCCATCGTTGGGATCGTGGCCGGCGGCGAGCAGCTGTTTCACCAGGGCCAGATCGCCGCCCCGGGCTGCCTGGGCCAGGGGCGAACGCGGCGCTTGCGGCTCCAGGCCGCGCACATGGGTCATCAAGGCCGCCCAGTCGGCGAAGCCATAGTCCCAGGCAAGCTGGCGCTGGGCCTGGGCGAGCCGGACGCCGGACTGCTTCGCCAGGCGCTTGGCCTGTTTGCGCAGGTGTTCGCTGGAGGGGTTTTCGGGCAGGGCGCGGCGGGCGCCGTCATTCATGGACATGGCATGGCCTTTCCTTCGCGCCCCGGTGTCCGCCGACGGGGCAGGAAAGGTGAAGCTCACCGATCAGATCAGGCTGAAGGCGGGCTGAGCCCTTTCCGCGGACGAGCGGCCGCCTTACCGGCCGTGACTCATGCTAGGCCCGCACAGGTGGGCGGCACAAGAGGCGGCGCCCAGCAAGGAGCGGCAGGCATGGACATCCCGGACGACATCTTCACCGAGCCCGAGGACGTCGATCCCGAGACCCTGGCCAATCTCGGGCCGTTGCATCGGCTGGCGGGCATCTGGGAAGGCCGCCGGGGCGTCGATGTGAACCCCAAGGCCGATGGCCCGGAGCGGCGGGAATACTACGAACGCATCGAGATGCAGCCGATCGACCCGCAGGCCAACGGGCCGCAGCTGTTCTACGGCCTGCGCTACCACGTCCACGTCAACACGGTCGAAGAGGCCCTCACCTTCCATGACCAGGTCGGCTACTGGCTTTGGGAGCCGGCCACGGGCCTGATCCTGCAGACCATATCGATCCCGCGGGGCCAGGTCGCCATCGCCGCCGGACATGCCGAACCACACGCCGAGACCCTGGTGCTGACGGCGGCGCGCGGCCAGACCGAATACGGCATCTGCTCGACGACCTTCCTCGAACAGGCCTTCCGGACCGACGCCTATCGCATCGAGGTCACCTTCCACGCCGACGGCTCTTGGAGCTATATCTCCGACACCACCCTGCAGGTGCGGGGCCAGGAGGCGTCCTTCCTGCACCGCGACCGCAACACCCTGAGCAAGGTCGGCGAGCCGGACCTGAACCCCTGGGCGCGGATTCTGCGGGCGGCGCCGGAAGCCTGAGATGTCAGACACCCGCCGCCTCCTGCTGCGCCAGCTCGACACGGCCTGGGCCCTGGCCAGCTATCACCTGGACGGGCTGACGACGGAGGCATGCCTCTGGCGGCCGGCGGCGATCGGCCTGCATGTCGCGGAGGACGCGCAGGGACACTGGCGGGCCGACTGGCCCGATCACGAGGGCTATGATCTGGGTCCGCCGAGCATCGCCTGGCTGACCTGGCATATGACCTTCTGGTGGTCGATGGCGCTGGACCACGGCTTCGGCGACGGCCGGTTGACCCGCGAGGCGGTGCTCTGGCCCGGCGATGCGCCGAGCGCCGTGGCGCGGATCGAGGACCTGCAGGCGCAGTGGCGTGCCGGCGTCGAGGCGTTGTCGGAAGAGGACCTGGCTGCGACGGCCCGGACCCGCTGGCCGTTCCAGGACCGCCCCTTCGCCGATGTCGTCGCCTGGGCCAATGTCGAGCTGACCAAGAACGCCTCGGAAATCGGCTACGCGCGCTTCCTCTATGCGGTGCGCGACCAGTGACCTGGCTCTGGGACCTCGCCGCCATCCTCCTGGGTCCGGTGGCCGGCAGCTTCCTGGGCCTGGTCAGCCTGCGCCTGCCCGACGACCGCCAGATCGCATTGGGCCGTTCCGCCTGTGGTCACTGCGGCCGCACCCTGTCGCCGATCGATCTCGTCCCCATCCTCAGTTTCCTGGCCCTGCGCGGCCGTTGCCGGACCTGCGGCGGGGCCATTCCGCGTCGTTACCTGTTGATGGAGCTGGGCTGCCTGGCGCTGGGCGTCTGGTCGGCCTTCGCCTTCGACGGGCCGATGGCGCTGGTCAGCGCCCTGCTCGGCTGGTGGCTGCTGGTCATCGCGGTCATCGATGGGGAACATTTCTGGTTGCCGGACCGGCTGACCCTGCCGCTCGGCGCGGTTGGGCTGATCCAGGCTGTGGCCTTCCACCTGCTCGGCCAGCAAGGATGGTGGATTCACAACCTGATCGGCGCGGCGGCGGGGTTCGGCGCCCTGTGGCTGGTGGCCTTCGCCTATCGGCGGCTGCGCGGTCGCGAGGGGCTGGGCGGCGGCGATCCGATCCTACTGGGAGCCATTGGAGCCTGGGTCGGCTGGCAGGGCCTGCCCAGCGTGGTGGTCTGGGCCGGGGTCGCGGGCCTGAGCGTCGTTCTGGCCATGGTCCTGCGCCGGCGCGGCGTTTCGGCGGAGATGAAGCTGCCGTTCGGGGTGTTCCTGGCGATTGGCGGCTGGATGGTCTGGGTGCTGGGGCCGCTGGGACTGTAGCGCGGCGCCACACGGGCGACGCGAGGCCGCAGGGTTTTGCCGCCCCAAATGGGGGGATGCGTTTGTCATCCGCCCCGGCGCCAAGTAACACTTTGCTCCGGCGCGATCCGGCCTCACCGCCGGCTCGCAGCGGGGAACATCGTCAGTGGGCTTTTGGCAGCGCCTCATGTCGGGCGGCTCAGGTTTCGCATCGGGTCGCGTTGCGCTCGAGGCGGTCCTTGTCGTGCTGCTGGCGACGCAGGCCGCCCGGCTGGTCTGGGCCGTCACCGCCCCCGCCCCGCCGGCTCCGGCGGCGCAGGCCCAGCAGGCGGACCTGACCATCCTGGCCCGCTTCAACCCCTTCCTCGGCGCCGACACGCCAGCCGGCAGCCAGGCCTCCGGCCAGCCGATGCGGCTCTACGGCGTACGCGCCGACACCGCCGGCCGTGGCTCTGCCATCATCGGCACACCCGACGGCAAACAGGCCTCCTACCTCGTCGGCGAGACGGTCGCGCCGGGTGTGATCTTGCAGGCCGTGCACGACAGCCACGTCGTCCTGGCGCGGGGCGCTGCGACGACAAAACTGCCCTTTCCCGAAGTCGCCCGATGAGTAAGGACGCCGCCCGTTTGAGGAACACCATCCGGACCCTCGCCCTCGCGGCCGCCCTCTCCGTCGGCGCGCTCGGCCCAACCACCCCCGTGCTGGCCCAGGGTCAGGTGCTCAACATCCAGGACGCCGACATCCGCGCCTTCATTCAGGACGTCGCCCGCGGCACGGGCCTGACCTTCATCATCGACCCGCGCGTCAAGGGCACGGTCAGCGTCGCCAGCGACGGGCCCTTGAGCAAGTCGGAGCTGTTCGAGGTCTTCCTGGCCACCCTGCGCTCGAACGGCTTCATCGCCATCCCAACCGGTCCCTCCTCCTACCGCATCGAGCCGGCCGAGAACGCCGCTCGGGCGCCGTCAGCTGGCCGCAGCGGCTTCGTCACCGAGGTCTTCCGCCTGCGCACCATCGACGCGGCCGGGGCCGCCGAGATGATCAAGCCGCTGGTGGGTCCGCAGGGCGTGGTCACCGCCAACCCGCGCGGCAATACCGTGGTGGTCGCCGACTACGCCGACAACGTCCGCCGCATCCGGGGCCTGATCGGTCAGATCGACCAGGACCGCGCCTCGGTCCAGACCGTCACCCTCAAATACAGCAGCGCCCGCGAGATCGCCCAGGTGCTGAACGACCTGACCACCGCCCCCGGGGCCGACGGAAAGGCCGGCCGCGGCGCGGTCTCCATCGTGCCCGTCGAGAGCAGCAACTCCATCATCCTGCGCGGTGACGCCGAGGCCATCGGCAGGCTGATCCCGATCATCACCGACCTCGACCGCCGGGCCCAGTCGAACGCCGACATCCAGGTGGTCTTCCTCAAGCACGCCAACGCCGAGGAGATGCTGCCGGTCCTGCAACAGCTGATCGGCCAGCAGCCCTCTGCCCCGTCGGGTGGCAAGGCCACCGTCGAAGCCGCCCCCGCCGCCTCGCCGACCCCAGGCTCGCGGCGCGCCAACCTGGCCCGCTATCCCGGCGCCAACGCCCTGATCATCAGCGCCGATCCCGAGACCCAGCGCATGCTGGCTGAGGTCATCCGCCAGCTCGACGTGCGCCGCGAGCAGGTGCTGGTCGAGGCCATCGTGGTCGAGGTGTCCGACGGCACGGCCCAGCGGCTGGGCGTCCAGACCATCCTCGGCGGCGGCAATGGCAATGTGCCCTTCGCGGCCACCAACTACTCCAACACCGGCCCCAACATCCTGGCCCTGACCGGCGCCATCGTCGGCCAGAACAACCTGCCCGAGGACAGCGCCCTACTGGCCCAGTTGCAGGAGGCGGCGGTCAATTCGCTGGTCAACTCCAACGGCCTGCTGGGGGCGGTGACCGGCACCTTGAGCGGCGACACGATGTTCGGCTTCATCATCAACGCCGTGCGCGAGGACAGCTCGTCCAAGCTGCTGTCGACGCCCCACATCCTCACCCTCGACAACCGCGAGGCCTCGATCCTGGTCGGCCAGGAGATCCCGATCACCACCGGCGAGGTGCTGGGCGACGCCAACTCCAACCCCTTCCGCACCGTCCAGCGCCAGGATGTCGGCATCAAGCTGACCGTCACCCCGCAGATCAACGCCGGCGGCGGCATCACCCTGCACCTGCGCCAGGAGGTGTCGGCCATCGCCGGCACGGTGACGACCAACAATCCCGAGCTGATCCTCAACAAGCGGGTGGTCGAGACAACGGCCGTCATCGGCGACGGCGAGATCGTCGTGCTCGGCGGCCTGTTGCAGCAGGACGAGACCATCAGCCTGGAGCGCACGCCGCTGCTCAGCGACGTGCCGATCCTCGGCGAGTTGTTCAAGAGCCGGGCCCGCGAGGGCAAGCGCACCAACCTGATGATCTTCCTGCGGCCCCGCATCATCCGCAACGACGAGGAGGCCCGCGCCGTCACCGGCCCGCGCTATGAGCTGCTGCGCCAGCAGCCGGCGCTGAACAACAAGGACGGTTCGAACGCGCTCGACACCATGGTCGTCGACCAGCTGGGCGCGGCGCCGCCGAACGTGCCGCCGCCGCCCGTAGCCGCGCCGCCGAAATGACTGCCCTGGCCGACCCGACCCTGTCCTACGGTTTCGCCAAGCGGGCGGGGGTGTTGCTGCTGTCGCTTGGCGAGACGGCGCGCGTTGGCCTGCGCGAGGGCGCTGACCCTTCGGCTCTGGTCGAGGCCCGCCGGGTGCTCCGCCGGCCGCTGTCCATCGAGACCCTGTCGGCCTCCGCCTTCGACCGCCAGTTCTCAGAGGTCTACGCCGGCGAGGGCCTTGCCGCCTCCAGCGCGGGCAGCGTTGAGATGGCGGGCGGCCTCGACGCCCTGCTTGACGACATCCCCGCCACCGCCGACCTGCTCGACCCGCAGGACGAGGCGCCGGTCATCCGGCTGATCAACGGCCTGATCGCCGAGGCGGCTCGGCTGGGCGCGTCCGACATCCACATCGAGCCGTTCGAGCGGGCGGTGACGGTGCGGTTCCGCGTCGATGGCGTGCTCAAGGAGGTGCTGAGCCTGCCGCAACGCATCGGCCCACTGCTGGTCTCACGCATCAAGGTCATGGCCCGGCTCGACATCGCCGAGAAGCGCCTGCCGCAGGACGGCCGCATCTCCCTGGCGCTCGGCGGCAAGGCGCTGGACGTGCGGGTCTCCACCCTGCCCGCCCGGGTTGGCGAGCGGGTGGTGCTGCGCATCCTCGACAAGGACCAGGCCGGGCTGCAGCTGCAACAGCTGGGCATGCCGCCGGCGCTGCTGCGCCTGTTTGAATCCGCGGTCCGGGAGCCGCACGGCATCATCCTGGTCACCGGCCCGACCGGTTCGGGCAAGACCACGACCCTCTACGCCGGCCTCGCCTTGCTCAACGACGCCAGCCGCAACATCCTGACCATCGAGGACCCGGTCGAATACGCCATGCACGGCGTCGGCCAGACCCAGGTCAACGCCAAGGTCGGCATGACCTTCGCCGCCGGTCTGCGGGCCATCCTGCGCCAGGACCCGGACGTGGTCATGGTCGGCGAGATCCGCGACAGCGAGACGGCTCAGATCGCCGTGCAGGCCGCCCTGACCGGCCACCTGGTGCTGTCCACCGTCCACACCAACGACGCCGCCGGCGCGGTCACCCGCCTGCGCGACATGGGGGTCGAGCCCTTCCTGCTGGCCTCGACCCTGCGCACCGTGCTGGCTCAGCGGCTGGTGCGGCGGCTGTGCGAGACCTGCCGCGAGCCGCATCCCGCCGACGCCGCTACCGCCCGCCGCCTCGGCGTCGCCGAGGGCCAGACCCTGTTCCGCGCCAAGGGCTGCGCGCACTGCGGCCAGAGCGGCTACCAGGGCCGCATCGGCGTCTATGAAGCCATCCGCATCGACGACCATGTGCGCGGCCTGATCGCGGCCAGCGCCGATGAGCAGGCGCTCGGCGCCGGCCTCTCGGAGGCCGGCGACCTCGCCGCCGCCGCCCGCGAGCTGGTGCTGGCCGGCGTCACCACACTGGAAGAGATGCTGCGCGTCACCCGCCAGGGAGCCGAGGGCCATGGCGGCGTTTGAATACCTGGCCCTCGACGCGCAAGGGACCGCCCGCAACGGCGTGATCAGCGCCGCCGACGAAGGGGCCGCGCGGGCCATCCTGCAGAAGCGCCGGCTGGCCCCCGTACGGCTGACCGCCGCCAACGACGCCGGCCCTGGCCTCAGCCTGTTTCGCGAGAAGCTGTCGTCCAGGGACCTGTCGCTGATCACCCGCCAGCTCTCGACCCTGGTTTCGGTCAGCCCGCTGGAAGAGGCCCTGCGCGCCATCGCCCAGAACAGCGAACAGCGACACGTCCGCGCCATCCTCGGCGAGGTCCACGGCGGTATCCGCGAAGGCTTCCGCCTGTCCGAGGCCATGGGCAGGCGCCCGGCCAGCTTCCCGCCGCTCTATCGGGCCATGGTCGCGGCCGGCGAAGCCTCAGGGTCCCTGCCCGCCATCCTCGACCGCCTCGCCGACCTGCTCGAACAGGAACAGGCCGTCCGCGCCAAGCTGACGACGGCGCTGGTCTATCCCCTGGCCCTGGCCGCCACCGCCATCCTGGTGGTCATCGCCTTGATGACGTTCGTGGTGCCGAAGGTGGTCGACCAGTTCGACAGCATGGGCCAGACCCTGCCCCTGCTGACCCGCGTCATCATCGGCCTGTCGAACGCCACGCAGGCCTACGGCTGGATCGCCGCCATCCTGCTGGTCGTCGGCGCCATCGCCTTCGCCCAGGGCCTGCGCAGCCCGCCCTTCCGCCTGGCTGTCGACGGCGCCCTGCTGCGCCTGCCGCTGATCGGCCGGCTGCAACGCGAAGCCAACGCCGCCCGCCTGGCCCGCACCCTATCGACCATGCTGGCCAGCGGCCTGCCGATCCTCGAGGGCCTGACCCTGACCGCCCGCACGGTCGGCAACAGCGTCCTGCGCCGCGCCACCGAGGACATGACCGTCTCCATCCGCGAAGGCGGCGGCCTGTCGGCGGCCCTGCGCAAGGCCGGCGTCTTCCCGCCGGTGCTGCTCTACATGGCCGCCAGCGGCGAGGCCTCCGGCAAGCTGGAGATGATGCTGTCGCGCGCCGCCGACTATCTGGAGCGCGAGTTCAACACCTTCACCAGCGCCGCGCTCGCCCTGCTGGAGCCGGCCATCATCATCGTCATGGGAGTGGTGGTCGCCGCCATCGTCCTCTCCATCCTGCTGCCCATCCTGCAGATCAACACCCTGGCCATTGGTTAGAATGATGCCACAAGACGTTGAAAAGAAACGCCCTGCTCGATCCGGCTTCACCCTCGTCGAGATGATGGTGGTGGTGGTCATCCTTGGCCTGCTGGCCACGGTGGTGATCATCAATGTGCTGCCGGCCCAGGGCCGGGCGATGCGGGAAAAGGCCCGCGCCGACGTCGCCACCCTCGAGCAGGCGGTGGAGAGCTACCGGCTCGACACCTTCGTCTTCCCGCGCGGCGAGGCCGGGCTGCAGGCCTTGACCACCGTGCCGGCCGGGGTCGCCGCTAGCCGCTACCGCGAGGGCGGCTACATCAAGCGGCTGCCCGACGATCCCTGGGGCCACCCTTATCAGTACCGCTACCCGGGCAAGCACGGCCCCTTCGACATCTACAGCTATGGCGCCGACGGCCAGGAGGGCGGCGAAGGCGATGACGCGGACATCGGCAACTGGAAATAAGTCCTTGAAGCGCAACGGCTTCACCCTGGTCGAGCTGATGGTGGTGCTGGCGGTGCTGGGGCTGATGGCGGCCGTGGTGGTCGTGGCCATTCCCGATGGCGCCATGACCCTGGCTGCCGAGGGAGAGCGCTTCGCCGCCCGGCTGAAGCGGGCGCAGGAGGAGGCGGTGCTGGTGAACCGGCCGGTGGAGGTGGCGATGACCGACGACGGCTACGCGTTCCGCGTCCGCAAGGCCGGCGCCTGGCAGCCGCTCGACGACGGCCCATTCGAGGCCGAGTCCTGGCTGCCCGGCACGGCCGTCGCCGCCGAAAAAGACGTCCGCCGCGTGACCTTCGACCCGACCGGCGTGTCCACGCCGTCGCATTTCACCCTCCGCCGCGGCGGCAAGGCCGTCGAGGTGCTCGTCGACCAGGCCGGCAATGTGAGGGTCGATGCGCAATAGGGCCGGGTTCACGTTGGTGGAGCTGTTGGTGGCGCTGACGGTGTTCAGCCTGGCCGCCATGGCGCTGATCAACCTGTCGGGCGAGAACACCCGCGCCGCCGGCCGCATCGAGACCAAGGCCCTGGCCGCCGTGGTCGCCGAGAACCGCGCCGTCGAGGTGCTGACCAGCGAACGGCCGCCGGCCATCGGCGTGACCAACGGCGCCGAACAGGCGGGTGGGCGTACCTGGCGTTGGAATCGCAAGGTCATGGCCACCGCCGATCCGGACATCCTGCGCATCGACATCGTCGTGCTCGATCCCGCCACGCCACGACCGACGGGCATGCTGACCGTGTTCCGGAGCGTCAAATGAGGCGCGGCGGATTTACCCTGGTGGAAATGCTGGTGGCGCTGTTCGTCTTCGGCCTGCTGGCGGCGGCCGGGGCGGCGGTGATGGGCTCTACCCTGACCAGCCAGGCGGCGGTGAAGAGCCGGGTCGAGCGTTTCGCCGACTTCCAGCGCCTGCGCGCCACCCTGCGGGCCGACCTCGCCCAGGCCGCCCCTCGCCGGACCCGCGACACCACCGGAACGCCGGCCGGCATCGCCTTCGTCGGCGGCGATCCCTGGGGCGACAACAGCGAGCGCCTGTTCGTGGTCGTTCGCCGGGGTTGGGAAAACCCAGACCAAGCCCCACGCCCCTCCCTGCAGTATGTCGAGTACCGGCTGTCGGGTGGCCGGATCGAGCGCCGGGTCCGCGCCGCCCTCGACGGCACGGCGCTGGGGCCGGCCCAGGTGCTGCTCGATGGCGTCGACCGGGGCCAGGTCGCCTTCCTGCACCAGGGGGCCTGGCAGTCTTCGTGGAAGGGGCAATCGGGGGTCGAACTGCCCAGCGCGGTGCGCCTCGACCTGACCGTCCAGGGCATCGGTCCGATCACCCAGCTGTTCCTGACCCTGGGGGACGGTCAATGACCCATCCCGGCAAGCCGCACGAAAGAGGCGTCGCCCTGCTCACCGTCCTCCTGATGGTGGCGGTGATGTCGGCCATCGCCGTCGGGGTGCTGGACGATATCCGGTTCGGCCTGCGTCGGACCTTCAACGCCGCCACGGCGACCCAGGGCCAGTATTTCGCCATCGGCGCCGAGCAGCTGGCCCGGGCCCGCATCGCCCGCCTGCTCGAGCGCGACGCCACCCGTACCTCGCTGGAGGGCGGCTGGAATGGCCGCCCCATCGCCTTCCCGATCGAGAACGGCCAGATCCTGGCCAGGGTCACCGACGGCACGGCCTGCTTCAACTTGAACAGCCTGGTGCTGGCCGGCGGCGGCGAGCCCTTCGTGCGGCGCGAACAGGGCGTGCGCCAGTTCACCGCCCTGCTGACCGCCCTGAACCAGCCGCGACCGGAAGCGCTGTCGGACGCCCTGGCCGACTGGATGGACAGCAACAGCCTCGGCGCACCGGGCGCGGAGGACGACGGCTACCTCAAGGGCCCAACTCCCTACCGCACCGCTTCCGCGCCCCTGGCCGAGGTGAGCGAGCTGCGCGCCGTCCACGGCTTCACCCCGGCCGTCTACGCCGCCATCCGGCCCTATGTCTGCGCCCTGCCGACCACCGACCTGTCGCCGGTCAACATCAACACCCTGGGCGTCGAACGCGCCGTCGTGCTCACGGCTCTGACCGAGGGCGGCGTTTCGGTCAGCGCCGCGCGCAGCGTGCTGGCCCAGCGCCCGGCCGGCGGCTTCACCGATCTCGCCGCCTTCTGGGCCCATCCGGCCTTCGCCCAGCTGCCGGCCGACGCCGGGGTGCGCAACCAGGTCGACCTGCGCTCGCGCTATTTTACCCTCGACGCGGAGGTGACCTTCGCCGGCGGCGATGTCACCCTGAGCTCGCTTTTCGAAGCCCCCTCGCCCGGCGGCGTCCGCCTGGTCGCCCGCCGCTGGACGCACGACGAATGAACCGCCTGATCATCCTGTTCGCCGATCCGGAACGACCGCCCGAGATGCTGGAAGCCGAGGGCGGTGAGGTGCTGCGCCACGGCGTCCTGCGCGAGGGCGAGGCTGAGGATTGGGCCCCTGCCCGCACCATCCTGGTCGTGCCCGGGGCCGAGGTCGTCGCCCGCTGGCTGGACCTGCCGGCCGCCAGCGACGCCCAGGCCCGCTCCGCCGCCGGCTTCATGCTGGAGGAGAGCCTCGCCGCCGCCCCGGAGCGCCAGCACATCGCCGTCGGCCCGCGCGGCGACGGGCCCCGGCTGACCACCGTGGTCGACGCCCCGCGCCTGCGGGGCTGGCTGGACCGCGCCGCCGCGCTGGGCGTGACGCCCGACATCGTCACCCCCGACCACCTGATCCTGCCGCCGGAAGACGACCGGCTGGTCGGGGTCAGCTTCGGGGGCCTGTTGTCGGTGCGAGGCCATGACCTGGCCCTCTCCGGCGAGCCGGAGCTGCTGGCCGCCGTGCTCGGGATGCGCGCCCCCACCCCGGCCACCCCCCTCGACGCCGCCGCGCTGCTGGCCCGCGGCGCCGAGGCCCCGGCCATCAACCTGCTGCAGGGCGCCTTCGCCCCTGGCGGCGAGCGGAGCGAGGGCGGCAGCTGGAAGCGCGCCGCCGTCCTCGCCGCCCTGGTGCTGATCTCGCCGCTGCTCATCGCCGGCGCCCAGATCGCCCGCAACACCGGCGCGGCGCTGAGCCTCGAGGACCGCGCCGACCGCCGGGCCGTGGCCATGGTTCCCTCCCTGCGCGGCCAGAAGAACCCGGCCGGCCAGGCCCTGGCCCGGCTGGAGGCCCGCCGCGCCGCCGACCAGTTCCTCGCGCTGTCGGCCGCCACCTTCCAGGTCATCCAGGCCAGCGGCCCGGTGCGGATGGAGACGCTGGTCTATGGCGAGGACGGGGCCGTGAGGGTCAGCGTCGCCTACGCCAACTATTCCGACCTCGACAGCCTGAAGGCCGCCGCCGCCCAGGCCGGCCTCGACCTCACCGAGGACTCCACCGTCACCGAGGGCGGCCGCATCAGCACCGACCTGATCGTCCGGAGCGCCCGATGATCGCCTCCCTGCGCGTCGCCTGGGAGGCCCGCTCCCGCCGCGAACAGATCATGCTGGCGGTGATGGCTCTTGTGGTCGTCGTCGTGCTCGGCTGGTTCGCCGTGCTGGCGCCCCTGAACGGCGCCGTCGCCGGATCAGAGGCCCGGCTGCGCAAGGCCGCCGACCGTTTCACCCAGCTGGACGGGGCCGCCAGGACCGGCGGCCTGCCCACGGCCTCGGGCCAGCCGCTCGGCGCCGTCGTCGACGCCAGCGCCCAGGCCGCCGGCCTGACCATCGACCGGCGCCGCGAGGAGGCCGACGGGCGGCTGACCGTCTGGCTGACCGGGGCTGATCCCGGCCTGATGATGACCTGGCTGACCAGCCTGGCCCGCGCCCAGGGGATCGCCGTCAGCGAGATGACCGCCTCGCGCACCGACGGCGGGCTGCTGGAGGCGCAGATCACCCTGGCGCGGCCGGCGCCATGAGGACGCCGCGGCTCCTGATCCTGTTTCTTGTCGCCTTCGGGCTGGCCCTGGTCGCCTTTGCGCCGCTGTCGATCGCGTTGGGGGCCGCCAAGGGCCGGCTGACGGCCGAGAAGGCCGAGGGCACGCTGTGGCGCGGCCGTCTCGAGGGCGCGCAGCTCTCCGGCCTGTCGCTTGGCGTGGTGAAGACCCGCACCCAGATCCTGCCGCTGCTGACCGGCGCGGTTCGCCTGGAGGCCAACGCGCGGGGCGGCGCCTTCACCGGCAAGGGGCGGCTGCTGGTCGCCGGCCAGCACACAGGCGCCGACCAGATCACCGGCCTGCTGGGGCTGGATCGCCTGGGGTTCGCGGGCCCGGTGGGCGGCGTTCTCAGGCTAGAAAAGGTCGCCGCCGTCTTCCAGCGCGGCCAGTGCCGTCAGGCGACGGGCAAGGCGACGGCGCAACTCGGCGGGACGGGACCCATCGCCCAGCCCGTCACCCTGACCGGCGTCCCGGTGTGCAGCGCCGGGCGCTGGGTGCTGCCCATGGCCGGCGAGGCGCAGGGGTTGCGGATCGAGGCGCGGCTGAGCCTGACGGGCGACGGCGCCTGGCGTTCCGAACTGATCCTCATTCCCACCGACCCGGCTTTAGGGCAGGCTCTCACCGCTGCCGGCTTCACTCAGGACGGCGACCGTTGGCGCCGCGCATCGGAAGGACGTCCATGATCCGCCTGCTGACCTTTGCCGCCGTGGTTCTGACGGCCACCGGCGCCCTCGCCGCGCCGAAAACCCAGAACGCCCCAGCCCCCAACGACGGCGGCGTGCCGTTCGGCGAGCTGGCGCAGCAAAAGCTGGCCCCCGGCCAGTGCGCCCTGTTCCTGTGGGCCAAGACCAACCCGGCCCGCCGCATCCTGATGGCCACCCTGAACCCGGCCTCGGCCCGGGTTGTCATGAAGGGCAAGACCCTCGACCTGCCGCTGACCGGCTGGGACGGTGAACAGGTGATGGGCCTGTATGAGCAGCAGACTTTCACCGGCGGCGGCCTGACCCTCACCGTCCGCTTCCGCGCCGAGGCTCCCAAGGGGCTGGTCGGCGGCGTCGTCGCCCGTGAGGGCTCGGTCGAACTGAAGGACGCCGCCGGCTGGGAAACCGTCGTGCCGGCGGCGGGGATGATCGCCTGCCAGCCGACCAGTTAGGCCGCCAGGAACCCTTCCAGCCGCCCGCGGATGATCTGCTCGGCCTCGCTCATGATCCGGTCGATCAGTTCCTTGCAGGTCGGGATGTCGTTGATCAGCCCGGCAACCATGCCGCAGGACCAGGCCCCAGCCTCCATCTCACCATTGATCATGATACGCGGATAAACCCCCGCTACTTCGGCGAAAATATCCTCGAACTTGATGTTCGGTCCGAGGTCCTTTTCCTTCTGCAGCAGCCGCTCGACCGCTTCGTTGGTCAGCACGCGCTCGGTGTTGCGCAGCGGGCGCATGACCAGGCGGGTATCCAGCTCGCTGGCGGCGACGATGGCCCGCTTCACATTCTCATGCACCGGCGCTTCCTGGGTGGCGATGAAGCGGGTGCCCATGTTCATGCCCTCGGCGCCCATGGCCAGGGCGGCGACCAGCGAGCGGGCGTCGGCCATGCCGCCGGAGGCGACGAAGGGGATCTTCAGCTCCTCGGCGGCGCGCGGCAGCAGGATCATGTTGGGCACGTCGTCCTCGCCCGGGTGACCGCCGCACTCGAAGCCGTCGACGCTGACGGCGTCACAGCCGATCGCCTCGGCTTTGAGGCTGTGGCGGACCGAGGTGCATTTGTGGATCACCTTGACGCCCGCCTCCTGCAGCGGCGGCAGCCACTTGGCCGGGTTATTGCCGGCCGTCTCAACCGCCTTCACCCCGCCGTCGAGGATGGCTTTCACATAGCCGGGATAGTCCGGCTGGTTGACGCTCGGCAGGAAGGTCAGGTTCACGCCGAACGGCTTGTCGGTCATCTCCCGGCACTTGGCGATCTCCTTGGAGAGGTCCTCGGGCGTGCGCTGGGTCAGGCCGGTGATGATGCCCAGCCCCCCGGCGTTGGACACCGCCGCCGCCAGCTCGGCGAAGCCGACGAAGTGCATGCCGCCCTGGATGATCGGGTGCTCGATGCCGAAGAGTTCGGTGATGCGGGTCTTCATGGATGTTTCCTGTTGGTGGGCGGGCTTTAGATGCCCAGCGCCTTGCGATAGTCGGGGTGAACCAGGTCGTGGAATTCGGGGTGCTTGGCGATGTAGCCGGCGAAGAAGGTGCAGACCGGGATGACCTTCATGCCCTTCTCCCGGGCATAGGCCATGGCGTGACGCACCAGGGCGCCGCCGACACCCCGCCCCTCGAAGGCGGGCGGCACGACGGTATGAGGGAACAGGATGCCGCTTTCGAGCAGGCGGTATTCGGCGAAGGCCGTCTCGCCGTCCAGATGCACCTCAAAGCGCCCGCCCTCGGCGTTGTCGACCACCTCGAAGGTTGGTTTGGCGTCAGTCATCGGTGTGGCTCGCTGCTTCGCTGGTGGTCACCCCGCCCCAGGTTTCGCCGCCGGCCTGCTGGTGCCAGAACGGCTTGCGAGCCCGCTGGCGCGTGCCGACCTCGTTCATGTCGCTGTCGAACAGCCGGCCGTTGACCATGGTGAAGCGGACCTGCCGGGTGTTGCGGATGTTCTCCAGCGGGTTGGCGTCGAGGATCACCAGGTCGGCCAGCTTGCCGACCTCCAGCGAGCCGATGTCGCGGTCCATGCCCAGCGCCTGGGCCCCGTTCAGGGTGGCGGTGCGCAGGGCCTGCAGCGGGCTCATGCCGCCCTGGGCCATCATCCAGATCTCCCAGTGCAGACCGAGGTCCTCGCGCTGGCCGTGGGCGCCGGCCTGGACCGAGACGCCCAGGTCGTTGAGTTCGCGGGCCACGGTGGCGATGCGGATGTGGTTCAGCTCTTCCGGCGGGATCTTGAAGGGCCGGCGCGAGCGGGCGTCGAGGATGCGGCGCGGCACGTACTTGGTGAGGATCGGGTCCTCCCAGACATTGGTTGTCTCATACCAGTAGTGCTCGCCCCAGGCCCCGCCATAGGCGACGACCAGGGTCGGGGTGTAGGCGGTGCCGGTCTGCGGCCACAGCTGCTTGACGTCGTCGTAGATGGCGGCGACCGGGATGGAGTGTTCGATGGTGGTGTGGCCATCGATCAGCATGGTCATGTTGTGCTCGAACAGCGAGCCGCCTTCGGGCACCACCGACATGTCCAGGGTCCGGGCGGCGGCGATGATCTGCTGGCGCTGGTCGCGGCGGGGCTGGTTGTAGCTCTTCACGCTGAACGCCCCGGCCGCCTTCATGCGGCGCAGGTGGCTGAGGGCGTCCTCGGGGCTTTCGACCTTGGCGGTGAAGGGGGTGGTGGCGCCGTAGAGGATGGTCCCGGTCGAGAAGATGCGCGGCCCTATGACCTCGCCGGCCTTCTCCAGCTCACTGTGGGCGAAGATCTCGCTGGTGTCGTTCGAGGGGTCGTGGATCGTCGTCACCCCGAAGGCCAGGGCGGCGTAGTTGATCCAGCTCTGTTGCGGGATGATCTCGTCCGAACCCATCGAGCCGTGCCAGTGGGCGTCGATCAGGCCGGGGATGATGGTCTTGCCGGCGACGTCGACGACCTTGGCGTCGGCCGGCGCATTGACCGCGCCGCGCTTGCCGATGGCCTCGATGCGGTTGCCGTTGAGGACGATGACGCCGTCCTCGATGACCTCGTCGCCCTTCATGGTGACGATGCGGGCGCCGACCAGGGCGATACGGCCTGTGGGGGCGTCGTAGGCCTGGGAAAAGCCCAGCTTGATGCCGCTTTCCGGGGCCTTGGGCAGCTCCTTGGGCGCGCCGTCGACGAAGGCGAAGGCCTCCTTCAGGTCACGGCTATAGAGCTCCGGTCCGAGCGACCACCAGAGGCGCTTGGAATCGCCCGACCAGTGCAGCCATTCGCCGGCGTCGCGGGTCACGCGGGTGACCGGCAGGGCCTTGTTGTCGGGGCCGATCTCGACCGGCTTGCCGGTAAACACCAGGGGGGCGACGTAGGCGTTGAAGCGCTCGGTCCAGGCCACCCACTTTTCGTCGGGGGCGATGGCGTATTCGGAGGCGTTGGCGCTGATCAGGTGGGTCTTCTCGTCGCCGCCGTCGAGGTGGGCCGACTTCAGGGCGCGCTTGCCCTCGGCCTCGTAGCTCATGAAGTAGACGCGGTCGGACGCGGCGCCGAACTGCGGCAGGACGCCGTTGGCGGTGATCTCTTTTGGCTCGCCGCCGGCCGCCGGCACGCTCCACAGCCCCGTCTCACCGCCCCACAGGGCGCTGGTCAGGTAGCCGTCCTGGACGGTGCGGTAGACGATGGTGCGGCCGTCGGGGCTGAAGGTCGGCTCGACGTAGTGGCCGGGTTTTTTCGAAACCACCCTGCCCTCGCCGCCAGCGGCGGGGGCGACGCGGATCGTGCCGAAATTGTCGTCCGACCAGGTGGTGTAGACGATGGAGGCGCCGTCGCGCGACCAGGCCGGATAGAGCTCGAAATGGTCGCTCTGGGCGGTCAGGCGTTTGGGCGCGCCGCCGGCGACGTCACGCAGCCACAGCTTGCCGAGCGCCTCGAAGACGACCTTGTCGCCGCGCGGCGAGACCTCGGCCCAGCGGACCATCTTCACATCGAAGGATTTCGGCGCGACGTCGACCTTGGCGCGGACCGCCTGGGTGACTCGGCGGGTGGTCTTCACACGGAAGGGGATGTCGGCGACCGCGCCGGTGGCGGCGTCGACCTTGCGGATCTTGCCGCCGGCCCACAGCACCACGGCCTTGTTGTCCGGGGTCCAGGCCATGTTGGGGTAGACCCCATGGATGGCCCAGGTCTCCTGCATGTCGCGGTCGAGACCGTCGTAGACCGGGGTCTCCTTGCCGCTTTCCAGGTCGCGGATGAAGAGGGTGGATTTGTAGCGAACGCGGCGGACGAAGGCCAAGCTCTTGCCGTCCGGCGAGGGCGTGGGGCGGATCGAGCCGCCGGGGCCGGTGACGTATTGGCCGGTCTCGCCGGTCTTCCGGTCGAGGCGCTGGATCACATAGATCTGGGTGTTGGGATCCTTGCTGTACTCGAACTGGCCGCCGGGCGTGGCGTCGTCGCTGAAGTAGAGGTAGCGGCCATCGGGGCTGAAGGCCGGCTCGCCGGTGTCCTTCTGTTCGGTGCGCTTCTTGGTCAGCTGCAGGCCGTCGCCGCCGGCCCGGTGGTAGAGCCACATCTCGCCGGCCCCGAGCGAGCGGCCGGAGGTGAAGTGCTTGCGGCCGACGACGTACTCACTGTCGGGCGACCAGGCCGGCTGGCTGAGCAGGCGGAAGGTCTCCTTGGAGACGGCGTGCATGTTGCCGCCGTCGCGGTCCATGACCCAGATGTTGTCGCCGCCGCCGCGGTCGGAGGTGAAGGCGATCCAGCGGCCGTTGGGCGAATAGCGGGCCTGCATGTCCCAGGCGACGCCGCTGGTCAGGCTCTTGGCCTCGCCGCCGCCGATCGGCACGGTGTAGAGGTCGCCCAGGAGGTCAAACATGACCTCCTTGCCGTCGGGGCTGACATCGACGCTCATCCAGGTGCCGGTGGTGGTGTCGATCACCGCGTCCTTGGACGGACCGGGCGGGGCATTGACGTCCCACTTGGGCGGTTCGGCCTTCTTGGGGGCCGCGAAGGCCGGGCCGACGACGAAGGAAGCGCTGACCAGCGCGGCTACCAGACCCCGAAGCATGACGCCCCCTGCACAAGTTTGAGGCGGGACCCTAGCGGCAGATTCCACGGCGCGCTATCGGAACAGGATGAGCGCTGTTCTCACTCTGGACGCCCGCGGCCACCGCTGTCCGGTGCCGACCCTGAAGCTGCGGCGGGCGCTGGGAGGGCTCGAGCCTGGGGCGTTGGTTCGGCTGATCGCCGACGATCCGATGGCCAAGGTGGACGTGCCGCATTTCGCCAGCCAGGGGGGGCATGAGGTGCTCGAGCAGGTCGAGGCGGACGGGGCGGTGAGCTTCGTTATCCGCAAGGGCTAGCCGCCTCTCTCAACTGTCATTCTCCGGCCGCGGAGCGGACCGGGGAACCCAACTTTCCGCGTGAAGACTCATGGGAGTCTATCCAGCCCAGGCTTGGGTCCCCCGGTTCCCGCTCCGCGGGCCCGGAGGATGACAGGGCATTTCAAAGCAGCGGCGCGTCCTCGAAATCCAGCGTCGGCTGGGCGATAGCCAGCTCCACCTCGGTGGCGATGGCCCCGCCGAGGAAGACGACGTTGACGTTCCAGCTGAGCCAGATGAGGAACACCACCACGGCCGAGACCGAGCCGTAGGTGGCGCCCAGGTGGGCGATCTGTTCGACGTAGAAGGCCGACGCCCAGCTGGCGCCGACCGCCAGGGCCGCGGCCGCCATGCCGCCGATGATCGAGGCGCGCCAGACGACCGGCTCCCGGCTCATGGCGTAGCGATAGATCAGGGTCATCGCCAAGGTGATGCCGATGCTGGTCCAGGTCCATTCGCTGAGGAAGAAGGTGCCGGCCAGCGGCTTGATGTTCAGGGCCGAGCCCATCAGCCGCAGCATCAGGAACATGGCCGAAACCACCCCCATCAGCACGAAGGCGCAGATCAGCACGATCAGGGCCATGAAGTTGAAGCTGAAGAAGCCGCGCTGGTTCTCTTCGTCATGGATGAAGGACAGGCCCGCCAGCAGGGCCTTGAAGCCCCGGTGGGCCGCGTAGCCGCCGATGATGATGGCCAGGGCGCTCTGGGCCGAGACGGCCTGCAGCGGGGCGTGGGCCAGGCGGACAAGCTCGCTCTCGAACAGGGCCTGGGCGCCGGGCGGCATCAGGCCTGTGAGCGACTCGGCGCGGCGGGCGATCTGGTCGGGATCGGCCAGCAGGCCGAACAGCCCCATGCCGATGGCGATGGCCGGAAAGGCCGCCAGCATGGCCCAGAAGCTGACCCCGCCGACATAGAGCATGACGTCCCGCCCCCACAGCCGCGACAGCGACTTGCCCGCCACGCTGAGGGTCAGCCGCGCCCAGTGGGCCGGATCGAGGTCTCGCCAGTGACTCATGAGCGCGAACCGGCCGCGGGTATCGGACATCGCGGGAACCTGCCTGCAACCCCCCTCCTTAGCAAGAGTGGCGGGGCGCAATACAAGACGGCGCGCCGCCCGTGTTACCGAGCGGCGCGCCTCCAGGATGACCTTGCCTTCGTCCTGTATGCCCTTTGGCGCCGCTTTCGAGGGACGGGAGAGCGCGGCGCCTCCAGTCACGATGCCAAATTACAAACCGGTGGCTGAACCGGGGCTGAATGGAACGAGGCGGTTCGACGTCAGGAATCTTGCGTGGGTGAAATGTTGGCGCGTGCTCGTCCCCTCGCCCCGACCATCCTCGCGTAGGCGAGGATCCATGCGTGGGTTGAGATACGCGCTGGCCGAGGCGGCTAGGCCGGAAACGCCTTTGGCGGCGCCGGCCATGCATGGATCCTCGCCTTCGCGAGGATGATCGGTGGACGGGTTTAGAGCGCGCCCGAGTCCTGCAACTGCTTGATGGCCTCCGCGGAGAATCCCCAGTCGCGGAGGGCGGCCTCGTTGTCGGCCCCAATCTTGGGTGGCGGCCCCTGGATCTGGCCGGGCGTGGCGGAGAATCGCGGGGCCGGGGCCGGCTGGACGACGCCGCCCAGGGTGACGAAGGTTTCGCGGGCGACGTTGTGCGGATGCTTCGGGGCCTCGTCGAGGTCGAGGATGGGGGCGAAGCAGATGTCGGTGGCGTCCATGATGGCGCACCACTCGGCCTGGGTCTTGGTCTTGAGGACCTCCGCCAGCTTTTCTGTGAGCTCCGGCCAGGCGTCGCGGTCCATCTGGGCCTGGAAGGCCGGGTCGGTGATGCCGGTCTTCTCCAGCAGCAGGGCGTAGAACTGCGGCTCGATGGAGCCGATCGAGATCCATTTGCCGTCGGCGCACTGGTAGGTGTCGTAGAAGTGGGCGCCGCCGTCGAGCAGGTTGGAGCGGCGCTTCTCCTGCCAGATGCCGGCGGCCTTAAAGCCGTAGAACATGGCCATCAGCGAGGCCGCGCCGTCGCTCATGGCGCAGTCGATGACCTGGCCCTCCCCGGTGGCGCGGGCATGGATGACCCCGGCCAGCAGGCCGAAGGCCAGGTAGAGGGCGCCGCCGCCGAAGTCGCCGACCAGGTTGAGCGGCGGGATCGGCTTGTCGTCCGTGCCGATGGCGTGCAGGGCGCCGGTGATGGCGATGTAGTTCATGTCGTGGCCGGCCGCCTTGGCGTACGGGCCGAACTGGCCCCAGCCGGTCATGCGGCCGTAGACCAGCTTGGGATTGCGCTTCAGGGCTACGTCGGGGCCGAGGCCGAGGCGCTCCATGACCCCGGGCCGGAAGCCTTCGATGATGCCGTCGGCCTCTTCCATCAGCTTCAGGCAGGTCTCGATGGCCTCGGGGTTCTTGAGGTCCAGGGCCACCGAACGCCGGCCACGGCCGGTGATATCGGACGGCGAGCCGCGGCCGGCGCCCTTGCGGTCGATGCGCACCACGTCGGCCCCGAGGTCCGACAGCAGCATGCCGCAGAAGGGGCCCGGACCGATTCCGGCGAACTCGACGATCTTCAGACCGGACAGGGGCCCCTGGGCCATCGGCGTATCTCCACTGGGTGTTTGCGGCGATCTAGAAGCACTGCCGCACCGTCAGGCAAGCCTTGCGTGAGGGCCGCCGGCGGGGCGATATCGCCACATGCTCAGGATCGGCGTGGACTTCGGCGGCACCAAGATCGAGGCGGCGGCCCTCGACGGCGAAGGCCGCTTCGTCTCCCGCATCCGCCTGCCCAATCCCCGCGTCTACGAGGCCTCGCTGGAGGTCACCCGCCAGGTGGTCGAGGCGGTCGAGCAGGAGGTCGGGCAACGGTTCGAACGGGTCGGGATCGGCATCCCGGGCTCGATCTCGCCGCGGACCGGGCTGATCCGCAACGCCAACAGCTACTGGCTCAACGACCGGCGGCTGGCGGCCGACATGGAACGGGCCCTGGGCCGCCCGGTGCGCCTGCGCAACGACGCCGACTGCCTGATCATCTCCGAGGCGGCGGACGGGGCGGCTGTAGGGGCCAAGGCGGCGTTCGGGGTGATCATCGGCACCGGTTGCGGCGGCGGGCTGTGGCTGGGCGGCGCCGACTGGCCGGGGGCCTCGGGCTTCTCGGGCGAGTTCGGCCACACGCCCCTGCCCTGGCCGACGGCGGAGGAAGCCGGCGCCCACAGCTGTTGGTGCGGCCGCGTGGGCTGTCTTGAAACCTGGATCAGCGGCAGCGCCTTTCTGGAGGATTTCGCCAAGAGCGCAGGCCACCCCCTCGACGGCGCCCATATCGTCAACCAGGCGCGGCTGGGCGAGCCGATCGCTCGCGGCGTGCTGGACCGCTATATCGACCGCCTGGCGCGCGGCCTGGCCGTGGTCTGCGATATCCTCGATCCGGACGTCATCGTGCTCGGCGGCGGCATGTCGAACATCGACGAGCTGTACGAGCGGCTGCCGGCCCTGATCGCGCATCATGTGTTCTCGGACACCTTCGAGACGCCGATCCGCAAGGCGGCGCACGGGGATTCCTCGGGTGTTCGCGGCGCGGCCTGGCTCTGGCCGCTGGACTGAGACGACGCCTACTTCAGCCCTGCCCCATCGCGAACGGCTTCCCGCAAGGTATCCAGGTCGATGTCTTTCAGGCCTTTGAACTTGATGCAGTAGCCGGTGACGCTGGCCTTGCCGAGCCTCTCGCCATAGGCCGCCCTCAAATATGCCTTGTCTTCGATGCCCATAATATAGACCGAGATGCCGGCCGTGTTCGCGCTGACGCCAATCTGATAGAAGTCTCTCGTCTTGCCGTCGGCGTATTTTATGGTCTGGAACCCGTATCCGATATTGGGGTTGGAGACGACCTTACCCTCATCGTTCTTGCCGTCCAGGAACCACAGCCTGCATCCCGGCATCGCTTGCAGAATGAGGTCATGCAACGACTGCAGGTCGCCGCGTTTCGGCTCGGGTTGGCTGGCGATGTAGCCCGCGATCTGTTCCTGCACGGTCATATGAAATTGTCCGCCGCCAAAAGCTTTGGGATATCGCCCGCCAATCCTCGATACTGAAGGCCACGATGGTCGGCCGCGCCGCCCATGGCAAGATCGACACAGCCAGGCGAACGAGTGTGAAGGCCTTCTGCCGCGACTGCTTCTGGACCGGGAACGAGGCGCCGCGCCGCTGTCCGGCCTGCGGCTCGCCGCGCATGGTGGCGCACGCGGAACTGGCCAGTCTCAGCATCGCCCACATGGACTGCGACGCCTTCTACGCCTCGGTGGAGAAGCGCGATCGGCCGGAGTTGCGGGATGTACCGCTGATCGTCGGCGGTGGGGTGCGGGGGGTGGTGACGACCTGCTGCTACATCGCCCGGATGAGCGGGGTGCGGTCCGCGATGCCGATGTTCAGGGCCCGCAAGCTGTGCCCGCAGGCGACGATCCTCAAGCCCGACTTCGCCAAGTACGTCCACGAGAGCAAGCGGATCATGGCCATGATCCGGGACCTGACGCCCCTGGTGCAGACCCTGTCGCTGGACGAGTGCTGGATCGACCTGTCGGGCACCGAGCGGCTGCACGGCATGCCGCCGGCCCTGACCCTGGCGCGGCTGCAGGCGCGGATCGAGGCGGAGGTCGGGCTGACCGTCTCCATCGGCCTGGCGCCCAACAAGTTCCTGGCCAAGGTCGCCTCGGAGCTCGACAAGCCGCGCGGCTTTTCGGTGCTGGGCTCGGAGGCGGCCTCGGTGCTGGCGCCCAAGCCGGCCAGCATCCTGCCCGGTGTCGGGCCGGTGTTCGCCGCCACCCTGGAGAAGGCCGGCTATCGCACGGTTGGCGACCTGGCGCGGGCCGAGCTCAAGGAGCTGGCCGAACAGTTCGGCAGCCATGGGATGAGCCTGCATAAGCTGGCCCACGGCCAGGACGCCCGGTTGGTCAATCCCGGCCAGGGCCGCAAGACGATCAGCGCCGAGACCACCTTCAACGAGGACTATTCGGACCGCGAGACCCTGGAGAACATCCTCTGGCCCTTGTGCGAGAAGGTGGCGCGGCAGCTGCGCAAGGAGGGCATCACCGGCCGGGTGGCGGTACTGAAACTGCGCAAGACCGACTTCAAGATCATCACCCGGCGGCGCACCCTGCCGGCCCCGACGCAGACGGCGCGGACGCTGTTCAACGCGGTGCGCGAGCTGCTGGCAGCGGAGACGGACGGGACGCTGTACCGGCTGATCGGCGCGGGGCTGTCGGATTTCGAGATCGCCGGGGCGTCGGGGGAGGACTTCTTCGCGGGGGACGAGACGCGGGCGCTGAAGCATGAGACGGCGATGGACCGGCTGGCGGAGAAGTTCGGCAAGGGGGCGCTCGTGACCGGGCGGGCGCTGAAGGTGGCGAAGGAGTGAGGGGCGTGGCGCCATGATCCGCTGGTTGAGGAATATGCTGGTAGCTCTGCGGTCAATCGACTGGCTACCGGCTGCCGTGGCCGTTCGGGCCGAGCAGCGCTATCAGGACGCGCTCGACGGACTGTCGCGCCGGTTTGAGCCGCCAACCGAGGACGGGCCGTCCCCGGATGCGCCCTTGCTGGCCAACATCCTGTTTGCGGACTTGAACGTCCGTCTCGAGCGGATGGCGCCGGCCTATTACGCCTGCGCGTCGGCGCTGGAGCAGATGGCGGATCCGAAGAACCCCCTGCAACTCCGGCCGGCGAACGTCCGGTACCTGCGATATCACTGCAAATGGATGCTGACGCAGACCTCTCGCTTCGTAGACTCGGAGGCCTTCAAGCTGGCGCTGTCGATCACGGAAACCTGGGCGGAGATCGACCTTCCCCGGACCGGTTCGCTGTTCAAGGAGATGTTTCCGATCCCGGCGGACTATGCGCTGCAGTTTGACGAGTACATTGCGGAGAACGCCGCGCTGTAGAAGCGATGGGTCCGTCGATGCGCATGGCGGCGAATCTCTCCGCTTCGAAACGATCGCGACGGCGCTGTTTCCCCCGGTCACGCGCCAATCCATGCCGCACTGCACTCAAAACGCCGTGGGCGAAGCCATCGCCGCCGCAGCCGCCAAAGCCACCCGCACCGCGCCGCTCGCCCACCTGAGCATGGAGCCCGATCCTTCGCGGGAGGGCTTCCCAATGGCCGTGCGGCTTACCATATGGCCGGACGGACGCAGCCTTCACCTCGCCGACGTGCATCCGCACGGCGCCTGGGTGCGTTGGGTGCGCGGTTAGGTCACACGCTCTCCCAAAGCGTCGCAGGTCGCATCTGGCCCCTTTCAAACGGCCGATGTTTCCATATCTAATCATCAACAATGGCGGTCGCGTCGCGGTCGCCCGAGGAGTGTCGAAGGTCGGTATGGCTGAACGGAAGTCAGGCGGAGCAGGCCAGGGCGGCTCGGGAACGGCGGTGGTCACACAGACCAAGGCCAAGACCGCCAAGCCCTCGCTGTATCGCGTCCTGATTCTAAACGACGACTACACCCCGATGGAATTCGTGGTTTACGTGCTTGAGCGTTTTTTCAACAAATCGCGCGAAGATGCGACCAGGATCATGCTTCACGTGCACCAGAACGGTGTCGGGGTTTGCGGCGTCTTCACCTACGAAGTCGCCGAGACGAAGGTCGCTCAGGTGATCGACGCAGCCAGACGGCATCAGCACCCGCTGCAGTGCACCATGGAAAAGGATTAGAGGAGCCCCATTTGCCCTCGTTTTCGCGCAATCTCGAAGAAACCCTCCACCGCGCGGTCGCCTACGCCAACCAGCGTAAGCACGAATACGCCACCCTGGAGCACCTCCTGCTCAGCCTCGCCGACGACGAGGACGCCGCCGGGGTGATGAAGGCCTGCGATGTCGATCTGGCCGAGCTGAAGAAGACCCTGGTCAACTACATCGACACCGAACTCCGCGCCCTCATCGTCGATGACGGCGAGGAGGCCAAGCCGACCGCCGGCTTCCAGCGCGTCATCCAGCGCGCGGTGATCCATGTGCAATCCTCCGGCCGCGATGACGTGACCGGGGCCAATGTGCTGGTCGCCGTGTTCAGCGAGCGCGAGAGCCATGCCGCCTACTTCCTGCAGGAGCAGGACATGACGCGGTACGACGCGGTCAACTACATCGCCCACGGCATCGCCAAGAAGGCCGGGGCTTCCGAGCCCAAGACCGTCAAGGGCGCCACCGACGAAGAGGAAGGCGGCAAGCCGAACGCCAAGACCGGCGGCGAGGCCCTCGAGGCCTATTGCGTCGACCTCAACGAGAAGGCGCGGCAGGGCAAGGTCGACCCGCTGATCGGGCGGCTGGCCGAGGTCGACCGCTGCATCCAGATTCTCTGCCGGCGGACCAAGAACAACCCGCTGCTGGTCGGCGATCCGGGCGTCGGCAAGACGGCCATCGCCGAGGGCCTGGCCCGCAAGATCATCAACCACGAAGTGCCGGAGGTGCTGGAAGGCGCCACCATCTTCTCGCTCGACATGGGCGCGCTGCTGGCCGGCACACGCTATCGCGGCGACTTCGAGGAGCGGATCAAGCAGGTCATCAAGGAGCTGGAGAACCACCCCAACGCCATCCTGTTCGTCGACGAGATCCATACGGTGATCGGCGCCGGCGCGACCAGCGGCGGGGCGATGGACGCCTCCAACCTTCTGAAACCCGCCCTGGCCTCGGGCACCCTGCGCTGCATGGGCTCGACGACCTACAAGGAGTTCCGTCAGCACTTCGAGAAGGATCGGGCCCTGGTCCGGCGCTTCCAGAAGATCGACGTCAACGAGCCGACGATCGACGACACCATCAAGATCCTCAAGGGCCTGAAGGTCTACTACGAGGAATTCCACAAGCTGAAGTACACCAACGAGGCCATCAAGACGGCGGTGGACCTGTCGGCCAAGTACATCACCGACCGCAAGCTGCCGGACAAGGCGATCGACGTCATCGACGAAGCCGGCGCCGGCCAGATGCTGCTGCCCGAGGGCAAGCGCAAGAAGACCATCGGGGTGAAGGAGATCGAGGCCGTCGTCGCCAAGATCGCCCGCATTCCGCCGAAGTCGGTGTCGAAGACGGATACCGAGGCGCTGAAGGAGCTGGAAACGGATCTGACGCGAGCGGTGTTCGGCCAGGAAGAAGCGATCAAGCAGCTCAGTTCGGCCATGAAGATGGCCCGGGCCGGCCTGCGCGACGGCAACAAGCCGATCGGCAGCTACCTGTTCAGCGGCCCGACCGGCGTCGGCAAGACCGAAGCCGCCCGGCAGCTGGCCTCGACACTGGGGATCGAACTCCTGCGTTTCGACATGTCGGAGTACATGGAACGCCACACCGTCAGCCGGCTGATCGGGGCTCCTCCCGGCTATGTCGGCTACGATCAGGGCGGCCAGCTGACCGACGCGGTCGACCAGCATCCGCATGCCGTGGTCCTGCTCGACGAGATCGAGAAGGCGCACCAGGACGTCTACAACATCCTCTTGCAGGTGATGGACAACGGCACGCTGACCGACAGCAACGGCAAGAAGGTCGATTTCCGCAACGTGGTCCTGATCATGACCACCAACGCGGGGGCCTCCGACGCCCAGAAAAACACCATCGGCTTCGGCCGCGGGCGCAACGACGGCGAGCAGGAAGAGGCGCTCAAGCGCCTGTTCACGCCGGAGTTCCGCAACCGTCTGGACGCCGTGGTGGCCTTCAAGCCGCTGACCCAGGACATCATCCGCCAGGTGGTGCAGAAGTTCGTTCTGCAGCTGGAAGCCCAGCTGGCCGACCGCAACATCACCATCGAGACCACCGACGAGGCGGCCGACTGGCTGGCCAAGAACGGCTTCGACGAACTCTATGGGGCGCGGCCGCTGGCCCGGGTCATCCAGGAGCACATCAAGAAGCCGCTGGCCGACGACATCCTGTTCGGCAAGCTGTCCAAGGGCGGCCACGTCAAGGTCGTGCTCAAGGACGGCAAGATCGCCTTCGAGTTCGAGATCGACACGCCCAAGCCGAGAGAACCGGGCGCGCCGGAAATCGAAGAGCCGGCGTTGGCGGAGTAGAGACGGTATTCCTCCCTCCCCTTCATGGGGAGGGACAGACCGCGCAGCGATCAGGGTGGGGAAGTGGGCGGCGTCTCCTGTAAATAGGGATTGGCGGCATTCGACTTCCCCACCCGGCCCTTCGGGCCACCCTCCCCATAAAGGGGAGGGATGATCCCGGGCCTTGCCATGCGAGCCCGCCTGACCCAATTGAGTGATCAGGGTTCACTTGAGGGGCAGCATCATGAAACGCAGCGTCGTCGTCACCGGCGTCTCCACCGGCATCGGCTGGGGCGCCGTCAAGGTGCTCACGGCCCAGGGCTTCCACGTCTTCGGCAGCGTCCGCAAACAGGCCGACGCCGACCGCCTGAAGCAGGAATTCGGCGACAGCTTCACGCCGCTGATCTTCGATGTCACTGACGCCAAAGGCGCCAACGCCGCCGCCGATACGGTGCGCAAGGCGCTGAACGGCCAGACGCTCGCGGGGCTGGTCAACAATGCTGGGATCGCCGTGGCCGGCCCCCTGCTCCACCTGCCGGTCGATGAGTTCCGCAAGCAGCTGGAGGTCAACGTCACCGGCGTGGTCATCGCCACCCAGGCCTTCGCGCCGCTGCTGGGCGCCGAGGCCGGACTGACCGGTCCCAAGGGCCGCATCGTCAACATCAGCTCGGTCGGCGGGCGCAACGCCGCGCCGTTCATGGGGCCATACAGCGCCTCGAAGTTCGCGTTGGAGGGGCTGTCGGAGAGTCTGCGCCGCGAGATGTTGATCCACGGGGTGGACGTGGTCGTGGTCGCGCCTGGCGCGGTGGCGACGCCGATCTGGGACAAGGCCGACGAGGTCGACACCAGCCTCTATGCCGGCACGGTGTTCGCCCCGGCGCTCGACCGGATCAAGGCCTATATGCTGACCCTGGGCAAGAACGGCCTGCCGCCGGAAGCCATCGGCGAGGCGATCCACAAGGCGCTGACGACGGCCAAGCCGAAGGTGCGGTACGTGGTGTCGCCGACGCCGTTCGAGGTGCTGCTGACCGAGGTCATGCCGCGCCGGACGATGGACCGGATTCTCGGCAAGCGGCTGGGGTTGCTCCCCTAACCCGCCAGCAACAGCCCCGCCATCGCCGCGCTCATCAGGTTGGCCAGGGACCCGGCCAGCACGGCCAGCAGGCCCAGCCGCGCGATGGTCGGGCGCTTTTCCGGGATCAGGCCGCCGAGCACGCCCATCTGGATGGCGATGGAGCTGATGTTGGCGAAGCCGCAGAGGGCGAAGGTGACCACCGCCTGGGTGTGGGGCGACAGGGTCGCTTTCGCCTCGCTGTAGTGCAGGTAGGCGACGAACTCGTTGAGGATCAGCTTTTCGCCAAACAGCTCGCCGGCCTTCTGGGCCTCGCCCCAGGGGACGTTGAGCATGAACATCACCGGGGCGAAGACGTAGCCTAGGATCTGCTGGAAGCTGAGGTCGGGGTAGCCGAACAGGCCGCCGATGCCGCCGAGGATGCCGTTGGCCATGGCGATCAGGGCCACGAAGACGATCAGCATGGCGCCGACCGCGACGGCCAGCTGAACGCCGTCCGAGGCGCCGTTGAAGGCGGCCATGATGATATTGGCCGGGCGCTCTTCCTCGTGCTCCGCGGGCGTGATGGCGGCGATGGCCTGGACCTCTTCGTCGGCCTCGGCCGGAGGCGGCGCCTTTTCGTCGGGCATGATGATCTTGGCCATCAGCAGGCCGCCGGGGGCGGACATGAAGGCGGCGGCCAGCAGGTATTCGATGCGCACGCCCATCTGGGCATAGGCGGCCAGGATGGAGCCGGCCACCCCGGCCATGCCGGTGACCATCAGGGCGAAGATCTGGGCGTCGGTCAGGCTGCGCAGGTAGCCGCGCACGACCAGCGGCGACTCCGACTGGCCGACCAGCACGTTGGCGGCGGCGTAGAGGCCCTCGACCTTGTCGACGCCAAGCAGCCAGCGCAGGGCCCCGCCACCCCACTTCACCACCAGCTGCATGATCCCCAGGTAGTAGAGGATCGAGACCAGGGCCGAGAAAAAGACGATGATGGGCAGGATGTTGATGGCGAAACTGGCGACGCCGTTGACCTGGGTCAGGCCACCGAACACCATCTCGATGCCGACCTTGCTGTAGCCAAGCAGGCCCTCCACCCCGTGCGCCGCCGCCGCCATGGCGGCGCGGCCGGCCGGCAGGTAGAGGACGAAGACGGCGATCGCCGCCTGCAGGGCGAAGGCGCTGCCGACGATACGCAGGTTGATGCGGCGGCGACCGCGCGACAGGGCGAAGGCCACGCCCAGGATCAGAAGGATGCCGCCAAGGCCGATCAGGATCTGTTGCATGCGTGGTTCCCCGACGCCGATGAGTAGCCCATCGGGTCGGCGGGGGGAAAGGCCGCTATTGGAACTGCAGCTGCGGCGTGGCGATGATCGCGCCGGTCCGGGAGACGTGTTCGTCGACGGCGACGTCGTAACCCTCGACGGTCGCCTTGCCATCCTTGGCGATCTTGGCGGCGTCGGCGTCGTGGGGATCGTTGGTCATGACCCAGAGGAGTCGGCGGGCATTGCCGAAATTGACGGCTTGCCGGTCCCGCGTCGCCGGCCTGGACCGGGGCTCGACCACGAGACGCTCAACAAAGCCATCCTTGTTTGAACAGGCCCGCCAGGACCGGTCCGGCAGATCAAGCGTGGAGCACGGCCGGCGACCAGGGTTCACAATCCACACCTGAGACGGGCCGGCATGCTCCACGCGGCGGACCCGGGCCTGGATGTTTTCGATGCTGGCCGGAAAGCCGAACCATTGGCCGGTCTCGACCGCGGGCGTCGCCGCCCGGGCCTCCATCTCGCGTTCGAATTGCCAGAAGCTCCAGCTGCCGTGCGCCAGCGCGACGCTGGCCGGCAGGCAGATCAGGGCCAGCACAAGGCTGGGCGCCATCAGGGCGAGGCGCGCGCCGCCGCCCGTCAGGCGGCGGCCGCGGACCTGGCCGGGAACGGCCAGCAGGGCCGCCAGCCAGACGACGGCGCCGGCAATCACGTACCAGGGCAGACCCAGGAAGGCGATCACGCCCCCCAGGCCCAGCAGCCCCCAGGCCAGGGCCGCCGCCTGACCCCAGTCCCGGAGCAGAGCCGGCGGCTCGCTCGGTCGGCTCCTGAAGGCGATGACCGTGACCGGCAGGACAACGCCGACGAGCAGCACCAGGCCGGCGATGACGGCCGGCTCGTGGCCGAGGAATTTCCAGATATCGCCCAACGCGCGCCTCCCCCAACGAGGCAGACTAGGCTCGTGAATCGCCTGCTGTCGAGCCGTGCTCGACGGCCCCGGTGGTCACCTCCGTGCGGGAGAAGACCTCTTCCTGGCCGTCCGTCAGCATCTCACCGCCGGCGTCTTCCGCGGCGCGGCGGGCGGCGATGGCCAAGGCCTCGGCCTCGCTGTCGGCGGTGATCGTCTCATCCCGGATGCAGGACCGGGGGGCGTCGTCGTCGCCCAACCACACCTGAACTCGCCATTGCGCCGGCATGCTCGTCTCCTGTCTGAAAGCGGCAACGCGGGGCCGGTGTCGAGGTTGCTAGTCGAGGACCTTGACCTGGATGACGCAGACCAGGCCGTCCGGCTCGAAGCGCAGTTCGGCGGCGCCGCCCAGTTCCGCCATCAGTCCCTGGCGCAGCAGGCGACTGCCGAAGCCGGCGCGGGTCGGCGGGACGACCGGCGGGCCGCCCGCCTCCCGCCAGGTCAGGGTCAGGCCGCCGTCCAGGGCCGGCGTCCAGTCGATGTGGACATGGCCCTCGGTTCCCGACAGAGCGCCGTACTTCAGGGCGTTGGTGGCCAGTTCGTGCAGGGCCATGCCCATGGCCAGGGCGGCGCGCGGACCCAACCGGTGGGGCGGCCCCTCGGCGCCGTGACGGCCGGCCTCGAAGGGGCGCAGGGCGGCGGCCACCACCTCGGCGAGGTCAGCGCCCTCCCAGCTCTCGCGGGTCAGGACGTCGTGGGCGGCCGACAGGGCCAGCAGGCGGGCGGTGAGCAGGTCGCGGGCCTCGCGGGTGGCCGAGCCGGCGCGCAGGGTCTGGTGGGCGATCGACTGCACGCTGGCCAGGGTGTTCTTCACCCGGTGGTTCAGCTCATTGATCAGGAGCTGCTGGTGCTGCTGCGCCCGCCGCGCCTCGGTGACGTCGACGTTGACGCCGATCATGCCGATGAACCGGCCCTCGGCGTCGTGGCGGGGTTCGGCGCGGGTGAACAGGGTGCGGATCTGGCCGTCGGCGCGAAGATAACGAGCCTCGACCTCGAAGGCCGCTTGCCGGTCCATGGCGGCGCCGAAGGTCTCGAACAGCGACGGCGCGTCTTCGTCCAGCAGCGTCTGGGCCCAGGTGAAGCCGGCCAGGTCCTCCGGCACGCCCCAGAAGTCGCGGAGGCTGCGGTTGAGGTAGACGCATCGACCCTGGTCGTCGCCCATCCACAGCATGACCGGCGCGCTCTCGGCCAGCAGCCGGAAGCGGGCCTCGCTCTCGCGCATGGCCGCCTCGGCGGCCCGCATCTCGGTCAGGTCGATGGCCAGGCCGACATAGCCCTGGAAGACGCCGTCGGGGGTCATCCGCGGCTTGGCGCTGGCCAGCATGGTGCGCCAGGCGCCGTCCGAACGCTTGAACCGGGCCTCGAAACTGTAGGGCTCGTTGTGCAGCCGCGCCGAGGCCCGGGCGCCGAGCACCCCGGCCAGGTCGTCGGGATGCAGCATCTCGATCCAGACATTGCCCAGCAGGTTCTGGCTGGGCGCGCCGGCGTATTCGCCGAAGGCCTGGTTGGCGAACTCCAGGTCGCCCGCGGCGCCGGTCATCCAGATCGGGGCCGGGGCCTGGTCGGCCATGGCCCGGAAACGGCTCTCGCTCTCGTGCAGGGCGGCCTCGGCGCGGGCCCGGGTCAGGGCCGACCAGGTGCGGGCGGCGACGTCCTCGACGAGGGCGGCCTCGGTCTCGGTCCAGACCCGCGGGTGGGTCGAATGCAGGAAGAAGATGGCGTTGAACCGGCCGTCGCGGATCAGGCCGACGCTGAGCTGGGCGGCGATGTCGCCCCGGCGATAGGCCTCGGCGTAAGGCAGGGTGCGCGGATCGCTCTGGGCGTCGTCGATGCGCAGGGCCTGGCCGGCGCGCAGCTCATCCATCACCTCGGCCCCGAAGTTGTCGAGCCGGAAGGCGCGGCCGGCGAGGCTGGCGACGCCGTCGGCGGTCCAATCGCTGGGCACGGTCATCGTCTCGCCCGCCGCATCGACCTCGCCATAGCCGGCGCGGGAGACCCCGAGGTGGAGCGCCAGTTCGCGGGCGGCGATGGCGGTGATCTCCACCGGGTCGGAGGTGGCCCTCAGGCGCTCGGACAGCTGCAGGAGGAAACTGAGCCGCAGCTGGGTGCGGACATGGTCGGTGGTTTCGGTGACCGTGGCGAACACGCCCGCCACCACGCCGTCCTCGTCATGCACCGGCGTGTAGGACAGGGTGTACCAGCCCTCCTGCGGATAGCCGTTGGGCGAGACCACCCGCCGCACGTTCTCGGCCCAGGTCGGCTGGCCGATGTAGGCTGGATCGATCAGCTGGCGGGCGTCGTCATAGATTTCCGGCCATACCCTGGCGACCGGCTGGCCCATGGCGTTGGCGTCTCGCAGGCCGAGGATGCGCGAATAGGCGTCGTTATAGAGGTAGGTCCGCTCAGGCCCCCACAGCAGGAACATGGGCTGGCGGGCATTGAGCATCAGGGTGACAGCGGTGCGCAGGCTCTGGCGCCACTGGTCCATCGGGCCAAGGGACGTAGCCGACCAGTCGAACCGGCGCAGGCGCTCGGCCATCGCGCCGGTGGCCTGTGGAAAGGCGCCCGTCATCGGCTTCGAAGGCGACTGATCGTCCGGCAAGGCGTACCCGCTGCGGGCCAGGGCCCCCTGCCCTGTCCCCTGGGAGGATAATGCACCAATTGGCGGCCGGATTCAGGAGCCCTTTGTCGCGGGCGCCAGATCAACGGCCCGGGGCGACGACCATGCAGGTCTGCTTCTTGGCGCTGAGCGCCTTGCAGGCGGCGCGGGCGTCCTCGGCGGTCAGGCCAGTGAAGCGCACCCGGAAGAAGCCGCCGACCTTGCCGCCGATGTCACCCTCGGCGTCGTCGAGGACCTTGCTGAAGCGCTTCTTGATGGCGCCCATCTGGGTCTTCGCCTGGTCCTTGCTCTTGAAAGCGCCGGCCTGGACGACCCACTGGCCCTTCGGCTTCTTGGGCGGCGGGGCCTTCTTGGCCGTGGAGACCTTCTTCACGGCCGGATCGGGGATGGCCTTCATGCTCTTGACCACCTCGACCGGACCGGCGTCGGGGCCGGCGGTGAAGTAGGCGCGGGGCATGTCTGTGTCGCCCTGGGCGGTGTCGTACTGCAGCGGCGCGGGCGGCGGCGGCGGCTCGAACAGGCTCTGGGCGACCATGATCCGCTCGCCGGCGTCGCGGCGGCGCAGGACGTCGAAGCCGGTGGTCAAGAGTTCCTGCACATGGTTGTCACGGGCGGCGTTGGAGGTGCCGCCGAGCATGACGACGATCAGCCGGCGGCCGTTCTGCACGCCCGAGGCGGCGAGGTTGTAGCCCGAGGCGTTGGTGTAGCCGGTCTTCAGCCCGTCCACGCCCGGCATGCGGAACAGCAGCCGGTTGTGATTGTTCATGCTGACGCCCCGGTAGGTGAAGGTGCGCAGGTTGAACAGGCTGTAGTACTGCGGATAGTCGCGCATCACGGCGCGCGACAGGATGGCGATGTCGCGGGCGCTGGAGACCTGACGGCTGTCGGGCAGGCCCGAGGCGTTGACGAAGCGGGTGTTGAGCATGCCCAGCTCCTGGGCCCGCAGGGTCATCAGGGCGGCGAACTTGGCTTCCGAGCCATTGGCCATATGCTCGGCCAGGGCGACGGCCATGTCGTTGGCCGACTTTACCGCCAGCGCCTTCATGGCGTCATCGACGGTGATCACGTCGCCGGCCGTGAGGCCGAGCTTGGTCGGCGGCTGGGCGGCGGCCTTGGCCGAGACGGTGATCAGGTCGGTGGGCTTCAGCCGGCCCTCGTTGATCGCCTCGAAGGCCAGATAGAGGGTCATCACCTTGGTGATCGAAGCCGGATAGCGCGGGCTGTCGGCGCGCTTGGCGTAGAGCACCTCGCCCGAATTGGCGTCGACAACGACGGCCGCATACTTGGGCTGGGCGGCGGGATTGGCCCGCGGGGCCGACTGAAGCTGGGCGTAGGGAACCTGAGCGACCGCCAAGCCGTTAACGATCGGCGCGAAAACCATCGCGGCGGCGGCGAAAGCTGCGAACACTACGCGGCGGGCGGCGGGCTGGTACATGCGGCGTCCGTCGATGAATCAATGGGTTGCGCCACCCCCCTTCGGCGGCGACATGCACCATAACATGCACGACCACGCCTTACGCCAAAGTAAACACCTCTTGAGCGAGTTTGCCGCAGGCGCCTGAAATGACGGCGTTTTTCGTTCACAGGAGTGTCATTGTGCACTGCACAATAAATCGTTGACTGCTGCAGTGCAGCATGAGAAAACGACGGTGCGCCGAAACCTCCCACGCCCGGCGATCCAAATTCCAGCCAAAGCCCTCAAGGAGCCTCTCCATGGCCGCCGCCGAAACCATCAAAGCCTCCGTCGAACAGTTCACCGCCGCCGGCAACCAAGCCTTCAAGGACCAGGTTGAGAAGAACCTCGCCGGCCTGAACGAGCTGAACGCCCACTCCAAGAAGAACCTCGAAGCCGTCGTTGCTTCGGTGACCGCCGCCACCAAGGGCGCCGAGTCGCTGGGCGCGCAGTACATGGCCTATTCGAAGACGGCCGTGGAAAACCAGGTCGCCGCCGCCAAGGCCCTGTCGGGCGCCAAGAGCGTGCAGGAAGCCGTGGAAATGCAGACGAGCTGGGCCAAGAGCGCCATGGAGCTCTACATGGCCGAAGTCGGCAAGATGGGTGAAACCGTCGCCGCCGCCGTCAAGGACAGCATGAAGCCGCTCAACGAACGCGTCACCGCGACCGTCGAGAAGCTGCAGTCGGTGAAGTAGCCCTCTCCCCCCAGTACTTCACCAACACGTGAGGGCCCGGATCGGCGACGATCCGGGCCTTTTCCGTTTCCGGCGCGGGGTTTGAGGCGCTAGTTATCGGCCATGTCCAACGCCGAACACCGCCTGGCAGCCGCCGGCATCACCCTGCCCGCCCCGGTCGCCCCGATCGCCAACTACGTGCCCTTCGTCCGGTCGGGCAATCTGCTGCACATCTCGGGGCAGGTTTCGCTGGATGCGTCGGGCGGCGTCACCGGCATCGTCGGCGAGGACATCAATGTTCCCGACGCCATCGCGGCGGCCCGCCTATGCGGCATCAACCTCATCGCCCAGATGAAAGCGGCGACCGGCGATCTCGACAAGGTGGTCCGCATCGTCAAGCTCGGCGGCTTCGTGCAGGCCGGGCCCGACTTCTTCGACATTCCAACCATCATCAACGGCGCCTCGGACCTGATGGTCGAGGTGTTCGGCGAGGCCGGTCGGCACGCCCGCTCGGCGGTCGGCGTCTATCGCCTGCCGCGCAACTTCGCCGTCGAGGTGGATGCGGTGGTGGAGCTGGCGCCATGAAACATCACCCGCGACCCGCGCCCGAGGCGTTCGGCCAGGCCTGGGAGCTGTTGTTCAACCCGCCGGTCGCGCACCGCGGCCTGTGGTCGCCCGACGGGCCGCCGGAGAACAGCCTGGGCGCCTTCCAGGCCGCCTGCGCCGCCGGCTATGGCATCGAGCTGGACGTCCACCTGACCGCCGATGGCGAGGCCGTGGTGTTCCATGATTACTCGCTGGACCGCATGTGCGGCGCCCCCGGCAAGCTGAAGGACCGCAGCCTGGCGGACCTGCGCGAGCTGCGCCTGGGGGGCACCGACGAGACCATCCCGACCCTGGCCGAGGCGCTGGTCGAGGTCGGCAACCGGGCCCTGGTGCAGATCGAGCTGAAGACCCCGTTCGGCGAGGTCGGGGCCCTGGAGAAGCGGGTCAGCGAGGTGCTGCTCGACCATCACGGCCCAACCTGCGTCATCGGCTTTAACCCCTACAGCCACGCCTGGTTCGCCGACCATCATCCGCAGATCCTGCGCGGACTCGACAGCTATGCCTGGAACGACGAGGCGGCGATGAAGCTGGCCCCGGAGATGCGCAAGAGCTTCGCCAACCTGGAGCATGTCGAGATCGCCCGGCCCGACTTTCTGGCCCTCGATACGAAGATGCTGCCCTGCCCGCGGGCCGAGCTGTTCCGCAGCCGCGGCATGCCGATCATCGCCTGGACGGTGCGGACCCTGGAGGACGGCGAGCGGCTGGAGCCCTACTGCGACAACGTCATCTTCGAGGGCTTCCGCGCGTGAGCTTGAAGCCGGCGGTTCGTATCCACCGCCGAATTGCCGAGATCGGGAAGGCCGCCTGGAGCGCCTGCGCCGGCGAGGGCAATCCCTTCGTCGCCTACGACTTCCTCGATATCGCTGAGGAAAGCGGCTGCGCCACCGACCGCACCGGCTGGGCGCCGCACCACCTGTCGATCGAAGACGAGGCGGGCGAGATCGGGGCGGTCATGCCGCTCTACCTGAAGAGCCACAGCCAGGGAGAGTATGTCTTCGACTGGTCCTGGGCGGACGCCTATGAGCGGGCCGGCGGGCGCTACTATCCCAAGCTCCAGTGCGCCTCGCCCTTCTCGCCGGTGACCGGGCCGCGGCTGCTGGTGAGGCCGGACATCGACCAGGTCGAGGGCCGGAACATGCTCCTCGGTGGGGCGCTGACGGTCGCCGAGAAACTGGGCGCGTCCGGCCTGCACGTCACCTTCCCGGAGGAACGCGACTGGCGGTTCCTGACCGCGGCCGGCCTGCTGGCCCGGCAGGACCAGCAGTACCACTGGACCAACGCCGGCTACGCCACCTTCGATGACTTCCTGGCCGCCCTCTCCTCGGGCCGGCGCAAGACTATCCGGCGCGAGCGGCGCGACGCCCAGGCCGGGATCGAGATCGTCGCCCTGACCGGCGCGGAGCTGACCGAAGAGCACTGGGACGCCTTCTTCGCCTTCTACATGGACACCGGCTCGCGCAAATGGGGCAGCCCCTATCTGAACCGACGGTTCTTCTCGCTGCTCGGCGAGCGGATGGCCGACCGGGTGCTGCTGGTCATGGCTCGCCGGGAAGGCCAGTGGATTGCCGGGGCGCTCAACCTGATCGGCGACGACTGCCTCTACGGCCGCAACTGGGGCGCGCTGGAAGAGCGGCCGTTCCTGCATTTCGAGCTCTGCTACTACCAGGCCATCGAGCACGCCATCCGGCTGGGCCTGCAACGGGTCGAGGCCGGCGCCCAGGGCCAGCACAAGATCGCCCGCGGCTACCTGCCCTCGCCGGTCTATTCCGCCCACTGGATCGCCGACCCCATGCTGCGCGAACCGGTCGCCCGCTACCTCGACCAGGAACGGGCCAATGTGCAGGGCGAGATGGACTGGCTGGCCGAGGAGTACTCGCCGTTCAGGCAGGGCTAGGAGCGCTCCCAGGCCTGTTTCAGCAGGTCGGCGATGCTGTCGACCTCGTCCGGCGATGACAGGGTCAGGGCCGATTTCAGGCGTTCGGACCAGCCTTCGTTCCTATAGGGCTCCAAACGGGGGTCAGCCTCGGGCAGGACCGCCAGGCCCAGGCGCGCCTTGCCGCCCTTCACGGGCCGCACCGAGGCGAACTGGAACTCCTTGGACCAGGCCGAGAAGCCCTTGCGCTGGCCGGTGACGAGGCCGGGATAGTCCTTCACCTTGGCTTCGATGGCCTCAAAGATGGCGGTCGAGGCCGGGTCCTTCCACAAGGCGGCGCGCAGGGCCGGGCCATCGTCCCAGCTGATGTCGGAGGGGAAGGCCTCGGACAGGATATGGGCGATGCGGTTGACGCCCAGGCCATGGTGCTCGCGCAGCCATTCGGTGCGCTTGCCGGGCGTGGTCTCCGGGCAGGTCCTGGCGATGGCCACCCATTCGGCCAGGGTCTTGCCGGTGTCGCGCTCGAGGCTGGCCTGGACCGAGGCGAACCACTTCTTCTGGCGCTCGGTGAGGTGTTCGGCCATCGTCTGCAAGTCCCTGTTGGAGCAAGTTTGATGAGTCTGGACGGAACCTACGACGACGCCAACATCTTTGCGAAGATCGTTCGGGGCGAAATCCCCAGCGCCAAGATATTCGAGGACGAAGACGTCCTGGCCTTCATGGACGCCTTTCCGCAGGCCAAGGGCCACTGCCTGGTCATCTCCAAGACCTCGAAGGCCCGCAACCTGCTCGACGTCGAGCCGGACGTGCTGATCAAGGTCATGGCCGCCGTGCAGCGGCTGACCCGCGCCGCCGCCAAGGCGCTGAAGCCCGATGGGCTGGTGGTCACCCAGTTCAACGGCGCGCCGGCCGGCCAGACCATCTTCCACCTGCATTTCCACGTCATCCCGCGCTGGGAGGGCCAGCCGCTGGGCCGGCACGGCGGCGGCATGGCCGATCCTGCCGAACTGCAGGCGCTGGCGGCGCAGATCGCCGCCGCCCTGGACTGATGCGCGCGGTCCTCGCCCTGATGGCGGCGCTTGTCGCCACGCCGGCGGCGGCAGCCGATTTCCGCATCTTCGCCGACGACCGCGAGGGGCTGGGGGTGGTCGACCTCGACGGCATCGTCATGGTCGGCGGCTTCCAGACCTTCGAGCTGGTGCTGATCTACGGCGACGCCGACGGGGCGGTGCAGGTGGCGATGATGCCGATGCAGCTGAGCTGCGGCCGGCGGCAGTTTCGGGCCAACGGGCTGGCGCGGGGGCTGGACGCCCAGCTCAGCCCCGTCGAGACCCATGAGATGCCGACCGACTGGAAACCCACTGAAGGCAGCCAGATGGCCCGGGTGGCGGCCCATATCTGCGACGGCGTGCCGATGCCGCTGGCCCCCGGCGACAGCGTCCGGGAGGTGATGGACCGGCGGCTGGCGGGCTTGAGAATCCCGAACTAGCGCTTGAGCAGCTGGTCGCGGGCGGCGTTGAGCTGGGCCGCCAGGCCGGCGGTGCCGCCCTTGTCGGGATGGGCCATGCGGATCAGGCGGTTGTAGGCGGCCTGGATCTCGGCCTCGTCGGCGCCCTCGGGGACGCCGAGGATGGCGCGGGCCTGGGTGTCGCTGGTGCTCGGCAGGGTCGGCTTCGGAGGCAGGCGCGTGCGCGCCCCGAAGGCCAGGCCGATGCCGACGACCAGCAGGCCGCCGCCCAGCACCATGCTGCCCCGCATGGCCGCGGCGATGCCGCCCAGGAAGGCCAGGGCGCCCAGCGCCCCGCTGGCCACGCGCCAGTCGCGGATTCGCAGCAGCTTCATCAGGCTGCGCCGGCTGGTCCAGAGGAGCAGCCCGACCACGCCGGCCGTCACGAGGTAGATCATCGAAAGCGCTCCGCCGCCCTACTCGGCGGCGAGCAACACATCACCCGAGAAGGCCGAAAGACCAAGCGAATGCATCAGGGCCCGCAGCTCCTGACGCGCCGCCACATGGCTGAGCGCCACCGGGATCGGCCGCACCTTGGCCGACAGGTCGGCGATGGTCAGGCCGAAGGGGAAGAGCTCGCGGTAGATGACCCGGTCGCGCAGGCCGGGCCCGGTGCGGAACCCGACCCGCTTGGCCAGGGCCATCAGCCGGTCGTCGACCCGTTTGCGGTTGCGGGCGTCCACCGAGGCCAGGCGGTTGCGCAGCACCACCCAGTCCAGGGCCTGGCGCTGGCCGGCCAGGGCGCGCTGCTTGCGGGCCTCCCAGACGGTCTCGGAATAGAGGCTGGGCTTTTCCAGTTCCAGGGTCACCGGGTTCACCGAGCCCAGCATGTCGAAGTCGACGAAGCTGTCGTTCATCGGGGTGACGATGAGGTCGGCGCGGGCGTGGGCGGCGCGGCTGAGCGCCGTGTCGCCCCCGGGGGTGTCGATGATCAGGAAGTCGGCGTCCTGGTGGCCGGCGGCGAAGGCCGTTTCGAAAGCGGCCATCTGCTCGGCGACATCGGCCCTGGCCAGGGCGACGCCGTCCTCGGCCGGGTTGCGCATCAGGGGTTCGGGCAGGCCGGCGTCGGGGTTGGACGCCAGCCAGATGTGGCGGTTGCGGTAGAACTTGGCGAGCGAGGACTGGCGCAGGTCGAGATCCATGATCGCCACCTTGGCGCCGCCGTGCAGCAGGGCGGCGGTCAGGTGGATGGCGATGGTCGACTTGCCCGCCCCACCCTTCTCGTTGCCCACGACGATGATGCGGGGCTGTAGCATGGCGGTCTCCTTCGCCGGTGGCCGCGACTCACCGGTCGCGGGCGGTCCACGATTCACCCCTGGTTAACCCTGGTCAACGCGGACGCCTCCATTGTCCACATCCGATGGGATACCGACGGTTCGTCTGGACTTGGGCCAGGGCGGCGCGTCATAAGCCAAACCCCTTACGCCACAAGGAGGACGCCCGATGTCGTCGGCCCCCCGCATCGTCCGAACCGTCGCCGACCTGCGCGCTCAGGTCGCGGCCTGGCGCGCCGCCGGAGAGCGCATCGCCATGGTCCCGACCATGGGCGCCCTGCATGAGGGCCACCTGTCGCTGGTCAAGCTGGGGCTGGAGAAGGCTGACCATGTGGTCGCCTCGATCTTCGTCAACCCGGCCCAGTTCGCCCCGCACGAGGACTTCGACGCCTATCCGCGCGGCGAGGGCCGCGACGCCCAGTTGCTGGGCAAGGCCGGCTGCGAGCTGATCTTCGCGCCGGGGGTCAAGGACATGTACCCGGAGGGATTCGCCACCCGGGTGCTGGTCGACGGCGTCTCCGGGCCGCTGGAGGGCGAGAAGCGGCCGCAGTTCTTCGGCGGGGTGGCCACGGTGGTCGCCAAGCTGCTGATCCAGTGCGGGCCCGACGTCGCCCTGTTCGGCGAGAAGGACTACCAGCAGCTGCTGGTCATCAAGCGCATGGCGCGGGACCTGGACCTGCCGGTGGAGATCGTCGGCGGGCCGACAGTGCGGGAGGCCGACGGTTTGGCCATGTCCTCGCGCAACGCCTACCTGTCGGCCGAGGAGCGCCAGACGGCGGCCGTGGTCCCGGCGGCGATGGCCGAGGCGGTCGAACGCCTGCGCCAGGGTGTGCCGGCCCGTGAGGTCGAGGCCGCCGCTGTGGCGCGGCTGGAGGCGGCGGGGTTTGGGCCGGTGGACTATGTGCAGGCGCATGATGGCGAGACGATGGAGCGGCTGGGGCCCGGGTCGGTGGCGGCCGGGGCGCGGCTGTTCGTGGCGGCCTGGCTGGGCAAGACCCGGCTGATCGACAACTGGGCGGTGTAGTTCCTCCCCCTCCCGGGGGAGGTGGCAGCCGCGCAGCGGCTGACGGAGGGGGTTACCGCAATCGTCCGCGGGTAAACCGGCTGTTGCCGCCGCCGGTGGGAACCCCCTCCACCACCGCCTTCGGCGGCGGTCCCCCTCCCCCGAGAGGGGGAGGAACTACTTCACCAGGCCCCGAGCTCCCGCAGCTGCTTGGCCAGCGCCTGGTCCATCGCCTCCCCGGCCGCCGTGGCCAGGTCCGGCGGGGCGTCGGCGGGGGCGAGGTAGCGCCAGCCCTGGAAGGCGCGGCGCGGCTGGGGAGCGGTTTCGATCAGCTCAGGCGCGAGCATGAAGCGGACGGGCTGGTGGCCGGGCGCATCGGTCTTGATCTCGGTGATGACCTGGCGGGCCAGGATGTTGCCCTTGATCACCCAGTAGAGCGAGCCGCCGTCGAGGATCTCCGCGGCGCGTTTGGGGGCCATGCGGGTCGGGCAGTAGGAGGGGTGGCCCTGCGCCGCGCGCTGGGCCCGCCAGTCGCGCAGTTCCTGCAGGCTCTCGACGCCGACGCAGAGCTTGATGATGTGGAGCGGCATGGGGCGGATTTAAGCGATGTGGCCACGGATGAAAGGGCTATCGAAGCGGCAAACCATTATACCGCAGGCCATTTTGTCTAGCTCATTGTTATCGCGTCACTTTCGGGTTGGCCGAGGCGCAGCGGATGTAGCCTGGGGCGTAGGTCGGCAGGTTGGCCGACCGGCCGGCAATGTTGGCCGACGGAAGCCCGCCGCGACCTACGTTTGCCCGGCGGCGGCGAGCCGCCCGAAACGGGTCGATTTCAATATGTCTAGACATATTCATGTTGGTTTGGGGACTACGCCGCCTCCAGCCTCGCCAGCACGATCCCTTCGCTGACCTGGCCGCCGGCGACGGCGGACAACTCGGCGACGACGCCATCGAAGGGAGCGGCCAGGGCGTGCTCCATCTTCATGGCTTCGAGGACCAGCAGGGTCTGGCCCTTGGTCACCGTGTCGCCGGCCTTGACCGAGATGGAGACGACCTTGCCGGGCATGGGGGAGAGGATCGAGCCGTCGGAGGCGGCGGCGCCGTCGCCCAGGGCCACGGGTTTGCGGGTCTCGAATTCGAAGACTTCGCCGTCTTCGAACCCGACGACGGTCTTGCCCTCCCAGTGGGTCGAGCGCCGGTAATTCTGAAACGACGAAGGCTTGGCGGAATACTCGACGCCGGCATGCCAGAGGCTGATCTCGGATCTGCTGGGCGCATTCAACCGGAAGCCGGTCGCGCCCCATTTGGCCGACCAGCTGGATTCCTCATCCCGATTCTGCGGCATGTGGTCGATCGCGCAGTAGGCCGCCTCCTGCAGGAGGATGCTGCTCGGCTCGGGATGGCCGACCAAGGCGTCCAGGCGATCTCCGATGAAGCCCGTATCGACGTCGCCGGTGATGAAGTCCGGATGGCGCGCGCACCGGGTGAGGAAACCGGCGTTGGTGCGGACAGGCCAGACTTCCACTTTGCTGCAGGCCAGGGCCAGATTCTCGGCCGCGTCCTTGCGGTTCACCCCGCCGACAATGATCTTGGCGATCATCGGGTCGTAGAAGGGCGACACCTCGCCGTCCTCTTCCACGGCGCTGTCGACGCGGCTGTAATGTTCCTTTACCCGGAAGTGCTCCAAGCGGCCGGTGCTGGGCAGAAAGCCCGTCGCCGGGTTTTCGGCGTACAGCCGCGCCTCCATGGCCCAGCCGTCGATCGTCAGCTCGTCCTGCTTCAGCGGCAGCGGCTCGCCGCTCGCCACGCGCAGTTGCCACTCCACCAGGTCCTGGCCGGTGATCATCTCCGTCACCGGGTGCTCGACCTGCAGCCGGGTGTTCATCTCCATGAACCAGATGCGGTCGGCCTTCAGGCCTTCGGAGGCGTCGGCGATGAACTCGACGGTGCCGGCGCCCTCGTAGTTCACGGCCTTGGCGGCCTTGACGGCGGCCTCGCAGACGACGGCGCGGGTGGCCGCGTCCATGCCGGGGGCCGGGGCTTCCTCGATGACCTTCTGGTGGCGGCGCTGCAGGCTGCAGTCGCGCTCGAACAGGTGGACGACATTGCCGTGGCTGTCGCCGAACACCTGCACCTCGATGTGGCGCGGGCGGGTGACGTATTTCTCGATCAGCACCTTCTGGTCGCCGAAGCTGGCCGACGCCTCGCGCTGGCAGCTGGCCAGGGCGGCGGCGAACTCGCCGGCCTCGAGCACCTTGCGCATGCCCTTGCCGCCACCGCCGGCCACGGCCTTGATCAGCACCGGGTAGCCGATGGCGTCGGCCTCCTTCTGCAGCCGTTCGCCCGACTGGTCGTCGCCCAGATAGCCCGGGGTGACCGGCACGCCGGCCTCGGCCATCCGCTTCTTGGCGGCGTCCTTCAGGCCCATGGCGTCGATCGCAGCCGGCGGCGGGCCGACCCAGACCAGGCCGGCGTCGATGACGGCCTGGGCGAAGGCGGCGTTCTCGGACAGGAAGCCGTAGCCGGGGTGGATGGCGGCGGCGCCCGTCTGTTTGGCGGCGGCGAGGATTTTCTCGGGAACCAGATAGCTCTCGCGGGCCGGCGAGGGACCGATGTGCACGGCCTCGTCGGCCTCGAGGACGTGGGGGGCCTCGGCATCGGCGTCGGAATAGACAGCGATGGTGCGCACGCCGAGTTTGCGGGCGGTGCGGATGATGCGCCGGGCGATCTCGCCACGGTTGGCGATGAGGACGCTTTCAAGCATGGCGGTCTAACCTGTGAACCCGAGCGCAAACACGCCGATCGTGAAAAGCAGCAGAGCCAGGGCGGTGAGCACGCCCATGACCGTTCCGACGACGATCGCGCCTGGCCAGCTCATCGCGTAGGCGACCTTGAGGTGGCGGACCGCGTGGACGGGGGCGAACACCATCAGGATCAGCCACCACAGCCCGGCCACGCCCGACGGCATCAATTCGCCGACGGCGATGGCCAGCGCCAGGAAGCCCAGACCATAGAGGGCGACGGTCCCGTGGTCGTAGAGGCTGTAACCCCGCTTGTAGAGCAGCAACAGCCACAGGATGCCCATCGCCATCGGGGCCAGCAGGAAGCTGAGCTTGTAGGCCAGGGTCTTGATCTTGTAGCCGTAGTATTCGCTGTTGCCGATCTTGGGCGCGAAGAACTCGGTCGCCGCCTGGGCCGTCTTCATGGCGAACTGGTCGGACGGCGACTGCTTGTCGGGATTCTTCAGCTCTTCCTGGATCCTGGCCCTCTGCGCCTTGAAGTAGGCCTCGCGTTCAGCCGGATTCATCGGCGCGCCATCGAACTTGAAGACCACCTCCTCCTTGTGCGCGCCGGGCGGCGTGAAGGCGTGCAGGACGCTGGGAATGGTGAAGACCAGGAACATGGCGAACAGGAAGATGTGCAGCGGCGCCACATAGCGGGCGCGCTTGCCCTCGATCCAGTCCCGGCTCAGCCGGCCCGGGCGCAGGATCATGATCGGCAGGGTGCGCCACAGGCGGCCGTCGAAGTGGGCGATGCCCTCGACGAATTCGTGCAGCAGATGGCCGAGCTTGTTGTGCAGATGCCCCTGCTGGCCGCACTCATGGCAGTAGTTTCCAAGCAGCGGCGTGCCGCAGTTGGCGCAGGTCTTCCCGGGATCGGTCGGGGCCGCCGGCTGTCCGGGCTTGGGGTGTTCCAGGTCGATGGTTGGCCCGGCCGCCTCGGCGGTGGCCATGGCGGCCTCTGGCGCGGCTTTGGCTTTCGGCGCGCGGGGCTTGCGCGGCTTGGCGGCCGCCGGCTTCTTCGGTTTCGCCCCCTCGGTCATGCCTACTCCGCCCAGCCCGGCTTGCGCTTCTCGAGGAAGGCCGCAACGCCTTCCCTGCCCTCTTCGCTGACCCGGCGGGCGGCGATGCGTTTGGCGGTCTCTTCCATGACGCCGCGGTCGATCTCGGCGCCTTCGATGTCGTTGACCAGGGTTTTGGCGTCGGCGACGGCGCCCGGAGCGCAGGCCTTGATGGCCGTGCTCAACGAGGCGCGGACGGCCTCGAAGCCGGCGGCGTCGGCGACGACCTGCTGGACCAGGCCATAGCCTTGCGCCTCGGCTGCGTTGAACATCTGGCCGGTGGCGAACAGGACCTTGGCGTTGCGGGCCCCGATGGCGCGGATGACATAGGGGCTGATGGTCGCCGGGGTGAGGCCCAGCTTCACTTCCGAGAAGGCGAAGGTCGAACGCTCCGTGGCCACCGCCATGTCGCAGGCCGCCGCCAGGCCCGCGCCGCCGCCGAAGGCCGGGCCGTCGACCAGGGCGACGGTCAGCTGCGGCAGGTCGTGCAGCGCCTTGAGCATGGTCGCCAGGGCCATGGCGTCTTCACGGTTCTCCGACTCCGACCATTCGACCGCGGCCTTCATCCATTCCAGGTCGGCCCCGGCGCTGAACGACGTCCCCGCCCCGGTCAGGAACACCAGCCGCACGCCGTCGGCGTCGCGCAGGGTCTCGAAGGCCTGGTGCAGGGCGGCGATGACCTCGGCGTTGAAGGCGTTGCGCTTGTCGGCGCGGTTGAGGGTGACGGTGGCGACACCGTCCTGCGTGGCCTCGATGAGGACGAGGTCGCTGAGGGTGTCGGTGTCGGGGATTTCGACGAGGGGGTCGGCGATGGGGTTGGTCATGGGATGGTTCTAGGTCCGATTGAGAGGTCGGTGAAGTCCGACCGTGCCGGCCGTAATCCGGGGACACTATATAGATTTTCGCTCCGCTTCCGGCCGCCACCGGGTCGAAAATCTATATAGTGTCCCCGGATTACGCCTCCGACGGCAGGGGGTTACATCCGGAACACGCCGAACGGGGTCTCGGGGATCGGGGCGTTCAGACTGGCGGAGATGGCGAGACCGAGGACGTCACGTGTCTGGGCCGGGTCGATGACGCCGTCGTCCCAGAGGCGGGAGGTGGCGTGGTAGGGGTTGCCCTCGTCTTCGTACTTCTGGCGGACCGGGGCCTTGAAGGCTTCTTCCTCCTCCTTGGACCATTTGTCGGCATCGCGGTGGACGGTGGCCAGCACGCTGGCCGCCTGTTCGCCGCCCATGACGCTGATGCGGCTGTTAGGCCAGGTGAACAGGAACCTCGGCGAATAGGCGCGGCCGCACATGCCGTAGTTGCCGGCCCCGAAGCTGCCGCCGATCAGGACGGTGAACTTGGGCACGTTGGCCGAGGCGACGGCGGTGACCATCTTGGCCCCGTCCTTGGCGATGCCGCCGGCCTCGTATTTGCCGCCGACCATGAAACCGGAGATGTTCTGCAGGAAGACCAGCGGGATCTTCCGCTTGCAGGCCAGTTCGATGAAGTGGGCCGCCTTCTGGGCGCTCTCGCTGAACAGCACGCCGTTGTTGGCCAGGATGGCGACCGGGTAGCCCCAGATGCGGGCGAAACCGCAGACCAGGCTGGTCCCGTAGAGGGCCTTGAACTCGTCGAAGTCGCTGCCGTCGACGATGCGGGCGATGACCTCTTTCACGTCGTAGGGGGCGCGGACGTCGGAGGGGACGATGCCGTAGAGTTCGGCCGGGTCGAAGGCCGGGGGCCTCGGTTCACGGACGTCCATCTCGGCGGGCTTGAGAGTGTTCAAGCCCGCGACGATGTTGCGGACGATCTCCAGGGCGTGCTCGTCGTTGGCGGCGACATGGTCGACGACGCCCGAGCGGCGGCCATGGACGTCGGCGCCGCCCAGATCGGTGGCGCTAATCACCTCGCCGGTGGCGGCCTTCACCAGCGGCGGGCCGGCCAGGAAGATGGTGCCCTGGCTCTGCTCGCCCGTACCGCGGACGATCACCGTCTCGTCGCTCATCGCCGGCACATAGGCGCCGCCAGCCGTGCACGACCCCATGACGCAGGCGATCTGCGGGATGTTCTCGGCGCTCATCCGGGCCTGGTTGAAGAAGATGCGGCCGAAGTGGTCGCGGTCGGGGAAGACCTCCGCCTGGTGAGGCAGGTTCGCCCCGCCGCTGTCGACCAGATAGATGCAGGGCAGCCGGTTCTGCTGGGCGATCTCCTGGGCGCGCAGGTGCTTCTTGACCGTCATCGGGTAGTAGGTCCCGCCCTTCACGGTGGCGTCGTTGGCGACGATCATCACCTCGCGGCCCGAGACCCGGCCGATGCCGCAGATCAGCCCGGCCCCGGCGATCTCGCCGTCGTAGAGGTCGAAGGCGGCCAGCTGGCCGATCTCCAGGAAGGGCGAGCCGGGGTCGAGCAGCCGTTCGACGCGCTCGCGGGGCAGCAGCTTGCCGCGGCTGGCGTGGCGCTGGCGGGCGGTCTCGGGGCCGCCGAGCGCCGCCTTGGCGACCCGCTCGCGCAGTTCCTCGGCCAGACCCTTGTTGACGGCGGCGTTGCGGGCGAAGGCCTCGCTGGATTTGTCGACGGTCGTGCTCAGTTTCGGCATGGCTGAGGGATAGCCTGTCCCGCCGAGGCGGGGAAGCCGGGCAAATCCAACCCGAGCGCCCTCCTCCCGGTTTGACCCCGAATTGGGGGAGGATTGGCCGGCGCAGACTCGTGCTAACCTGACGCCGTGGCCGGGCCCTTCACCTATCGCAACGACACCGCCCTCACCCGTCTCTTCGAGCGGGAGTGGGAGGCCGGCGCGGCGCGCTGGTTCTCGCTGCCCGGCGGGGCGACGCTGTTCGAGTCGGGCGAGCGATCCAACCAGATCTTCCTGGTCCACGCCGGCAAGCTGGGCGCCTTCCGCAAGGAGGAGGGCCTGGAGCGGCAGTTCGTCGGCGTCATCCGGCCCGGAGAACCGGCCGGCGAGATGGCCCTGGTCGGCGGCACCGCCCACACCGCCCGGGTCGTCGCCCTGCGCGATTCCGAGGTGCTGGCCCTCGACGGCGAGGACTTCTTCGAGGCCGCCGACCGCGATCCGCATGTGATGCTGGAGATCGCCAGGCTGGTGCTCAACCGGGCCCGCTACGCCAGCACCCGGATCTCGACAGGCGACCCTTGCGTGTTCGGCTTCGTGGCGGCCGAGAAGACCGGCAAGATCCGGCCGCTGGTCGGCAAGATCGCCCGGGCCGTGGCGGAGATGGGCCATTCGATCACCGTCGTCGGCTCCGAGGCGGCCAGCGCCCCGACCGAGTGGTTCTCCAATGTCGAGGCCGATCACGAGTTCGTCCTCTACGTCGCCGAGGCCGGCGAGACCGCCTGGGGCGGCCTGGTCGGCCGGCAGGTCGACCGATTGTTCCGGGTCGGGCGCGGCGACCGCCCGCCGCCGGACATCAACGGCAAGGCCTCCGAGACGCTGGAAGCCTACAAGCTGGTCGACCTGATCCTCATCCAGCCGGCCAACCTGGTGCAGCCGAAGGGCTCGGGGGCCTGGATGGACGCGACCGGCGCGGCCCGCCTCTTCCATGTGCGGGCCGATTCCGACCCCTGCGCGGCGCGGATGGCGCGGCTGTTGACGGGACGGTCGGTGGGGCTGGTGCTGTCGGGCGGCGGGGCGCGGGCCTACGCCCACATCGGCGCCCTGCGCGCGCTGCGGCAGGCGGGCGTGCCGATCGACTTTGTCGGCGGCGCCTCGATGGGCGCCATCATCTGCGCCAGCGTGGCGATGGGCTGGGAAGAGCCGGAGCTGGAGCGCCGCATCCGCCAGGCCTTCGTCGACACCAGCCCGCTGGACGATGTCGCCCTGCCGCTGATCGCCCTGACCCACGGGCGCAAGGTCAACCACCGGCTGGCCGAACACTTCGGCGAGGTCGAGATTCCCGACCTCTGGCTACCCTTCTTCTGTATCTCGTCAAATCTGACCAAGGGCAGCTACGAGCTGCACCAGCGCGGCGTGCTGCGCCACGCCCTGCGCGCCTCCATCGCCCTGCCCGGCGTCATGCCGCCCTCGACCCTGGCCGGCGAAGTGCTGGTCGACGGGGCGGTGATGAAGAACTTCCCGGCCGACATCATGCGTTCGGTCCAGCGCGGGCCGGTGGTCGGGGTCGACGTCACCCGCGGCCGCAGCATCAGCACCGCCGACATCGTCATGCCGTCGCTGTTGAAGTGGATTCTGTCCGGTGAGTGGCGCAAGGGGCCGCCGATCGTCGCCCTCTTGATGCGCTCGGCCACCCTGTCGACCAACCGCGAGGTGCTGGCGGCGCGAGACGCCACCGACGTGCTGGTGTTGCCCGACGTCGACCATATCGACATCCGCGACTGGAAGGCCTTCGAGGACGCCGCCGGGGCGGGTTTCCGGGCGACGCAAGCAGTGCTGGCGACCCTGGAACGGGCGGTGGTCGATTTAAGGCGGGCCAAGGCCTGAGCCGATTGAGCTTTGCCGCGAGGCAGGGCCAGGATGCCCGCTGCTGGCATCGTGGTGCTGTGCGCGGCCTTTCTGCCCACCCTGCTGTACCAGACCGCGCCGCCCGGGCTGTTCTGGATGCTGACCTTCGTCCTGACGCCGCTGGCCAATGCGGCGAACATCATCATCCTCGGGTTTGGTTCAGCCTCGCTCTACCACGAACTGCGATGGGGTCCCGCCAGCGGGACTGAGGAGGACACCGCCGAGGTGTTCGCTTAAGCCCGCCGCGCCACCAGGAACAGGCGCGGGAACGGGAACAGGGTGACGCCGTCGGCGCGCGGCGGGAAGGCCTTTGCGATGCGGGCGGTGAACTCGGCCAGGAAGGCGTCGCGCTCGGCGGCGTCGGTCAGGGCGTCAATGTAGGGGCGCAGGGCCGTGCCCATCATCCAGTCGACCACCGGGTCCTCGCCTTCCAGCACATGCAGGTAGGTCGTGGTCCAGATGTCGACCACGCCGCAGCGCTCCGCCAGCCAGCCGTAGTAGTCGTCGAACGACGGGGTCGGGGCGATCAGCCGGGCCGGCGCCGTGCGGGCCGCCCAGGGTCCCTCGTCGGCCGTGCGGCGCAGGATCTGGTGGTGCCGGGTCTCGAAGGCGGTGGGCATCTGGCAGGCGAAGACGCCGCCCGGCGCCAGGGCCTGGGCCAGCCTGGGGAACAGGGCGCCATGGTCCGGCAGCCACTGCAGGGCGGCGTTGGTGAAGATCAGGTCCGGCGCCTGGGGCGGGTCGAAGGCGGCGATGTCGCCCTGCAGCCAGGTCACCGCCTCCGGGCGGGCGCGGGCCTTGGCCAGCATGTCGGGGCTGGAATCGAGGCCGAACACCTTGGCGGCCGGGTGTCGGCGCGCCAGCAGCGCCGCCTGCTCCCCCGCGCCGCAGCCGAGGTCCCAGATGACGCGCGGGTTCAGGTCGGCGGGAATCTGCAGCAGCAGGTCGAGGGCCGGCCGGTCGCGGTAGGCCTTGTAGCGTTCGTAGACGGAGACATCCCAGGTCGGCATGGGTCAGGCCTACACCCTTTCGGATTGGGGGGTCGTTGCAAGTTATCCACAGGCCGCGACATTTGCGCATCCAGCCCGTGATCTCCTTTGCAATGGACGGCGGGGCGCCCATATCCTGGAGGTCCTGTTCTCAACAGCTGAAAGGAGGTGATCCAGTGTCTCACCAAAAACACACGGCAACCGCTCACGGATCGAAGGGTTGCGGGGTTCTTTCCCTCCTTTGACCTGTGACGTCGTCTGACGACGCGGTTCAACCGTCGTTTGGTGTGGGGCCGGCTCTCGTAAGGGGGCCGGCCCTTTCCAATTCAGGGCCTAGCCGAAAAAGCCCGACACCCAGTAGACCACCGCCGCCAGCAGGGTCGCCGCCACCAGGCCGACCAGGATCCGGCCGACCAGCCGGCCGCTGCGCACCGCCATCGGGCCGCGCTCCGCCAGCTGGCGGCGACGGATCGCGTCGCGATCGGCCATGGCCTTGGCGCGCTTGCGATCAGCCTCCTGCTCACGGCGCTGTTCGAGGCTGATGATCTTGTCGTCTTCACGGGCCATGACGAGGGTCTAGCGCCGACCGGCGATCAGGCCAAGCGGTTACCCGCCCACCAGCTCCCGCCCGATCAGGAAGCGGCGAATCTCGTTGGTGCCTGCCCCAATGTCGTACAGCTTGGCGTCGCGCAGGTAGCGCTCGACCGGCCATTCCTTGGTGTAGCCGGCGCCGCCGAGGGCCTGGATGGCCTCACCCGCGACCTTCACCGCATTCTCGCTCGCCATCAGGATGGCGCCGGCAGCGTCGAAACGGGTGGTCTTGCCGGCGTCGCAGGCCCGGGCCACCGCATAGACGTAGGCGCGGGCGCTGTTGAGGGCGACGTACATGTCGGCGACCTTGCCCTGCATCAGCTGGAAGGACCCGATGGCCTTGCCGAACTGCTTGCGGTCGCGGACATAGGGCAGGACGACATCGAGGCAGGCCTGCATGATGCCCAGCGGCCCCGCGGAGAGGACGGCGCGCTCGTAGTCGAGGCCGCTCATCAGGACGCCGACGCCGCCGTTCAGCGGGCCCATGATGTTCTCTTCCGGGACTTCGCAGTCCTCGAACACCAGCTCGGCGGTGTCGGAGCCGCGCATGCCCATCTTGTCGAGCTTCTTGGAGACGCTGAAGCCCTTCATGCCCTTCTCGATCAGGAAGGCGGTGATGCCGCGGCTCGACTCCTCCGGCGCGGTCTTGGCGTAGACCACCAGGGTGTCGGCGTGGGGGGCGTTGGTGATCCAGAACTTCGTGCCGTTCAGGACGTAGCGGTCGCCGCGCTGGTCGGCGCGCAGTTTCATCGAGACGACGTCCGAGCCGGAGCCGGCCTCGCTCATCGCCAGGGAGCCGACATGCTCGCCGCTGATCAGCTTGGGCAGGTAGCGGCGCTTCTGTTCGGGGGTGGCCCAGCGGCGGATCTGGTTGACGCAGAGGTTGGAGTGGGCGCCGTAGGACAGGCCGATGCTGGCGGAGGCCCTGGAGACCTCCTCCATCGCGATGACATGCTCGAGGTAGCCCAGGCCCAGGCCGCCGAACTCCTCCTCGACGGTGATGCCGTGCAGGCCAAGCTCGCCCATCTCGGGCCACAGCTCGCGGGGGAAGTGGTTGTCGGCGTCGATCATCGCCGCCATCGGGGCGATGCGGTCGGCGGCGAAGCGGGCGGTGGTTTCGCGGATCGCCTCGGCGGTCTCGCCAAGGCCAAAGTCCATCTGGGGAGAATGAGTCATGGGCGCGAGATAGCACGACGCCCCGCGGATCGGGAGACCCACGGGGCGCCTACGCAACGCCACTGTACGCTTACTGCCCCCTACAGCCTCGGCCTTACTCGGCGGGCTGATCCTGTTCCTCGTCCTCGTCCATCGGCGGCAGGCCGAAGGCCGACAGCCAGCGCCAGGCCGAGAACAGCAGCACGCCGCCGCCGCCCAGGGCCATCGACCAGGCCGCCACCTTGACCGTGGTGTCGCCGGTGCCGTCGACCAGCCCCCAGGCGATGCCGCCGCCACAGACCACCAGGCCGGCCACCGCCCCGCCCAGCCAGGGCAGACCGGCGATGCGCGGCTGTTCCAGCGGGGTCGCGTCGAAGGCCGGGTCGAAGTTGGCGGCCAGGACGCGCTCGTCCTCCTCCACCAGCCGGCGGACATGGTCCTCGCTGAGCAGCGGCTGGCTGCGGACTGGGGTCGCTTCCGGCTCGAACGGCTGGCTGGAGATGTCGAACAGGCCGGGCTCGGACTCGTTGGCCGCCTCGAAGCGGAAGGGATCGGCCGCGTCGGCGGCGTGGGCCACTTCATGCTCGGGCGCCGGGGTCAGGACGAAGGCGCGGTCGCCGTTGCCGACGGCCAGCACCGGCGTCGCCGGATACGGGGTGTAGCTCTCCGGCTGCTCGGGCAGCGCCTCGACCGGGGCCGGCGGCGGCGGGAAGGCCAGGGCGTCGGCGGCCGGGACCGGAGTCGGCTCGGCCGAGGTGCGGGAGATTTCCAGCACCGGGTCGGCGTCGCTGGCCTCGGCGTCGGCGAAGTCGCAGGGATCGTAGGCCTCGGCGGCCTGCTCCTCGGCGGTGGCGACCTCGACGGGAGCCATTTCGCTGGGCGTGGGCGACCAAGCCAGGCTTTCGTCGGCGGTCTGCGAGGCGACGACCTCTTCGGCTTGAGGCTCGGGCGCCGCCGCGATCTGGGACTCGTCGGCGACCGGCGCGGAAACCACCGGCTCGGCGACCGGCTCCAGCGCTGCGACAGGTTCCGGCACGACGATCGGCTCGGGCACCATCTCGGCCAGCCGCGAGGTGACGGCGGCGGCGGCCGTCATCGTGGCGGTCATCCCAAGATTCGATTGGGATGGCGGAGCGTGCGGCGCCGGCAGCGGCTCCTCCCGCTCGGCCACGGCCTTGTCGGCGGTGAGGTCGGTCTTCAGGGCGGTCGGCGTCTGGCGCGGCACGAAGTTGACGGCGTCGTAGTCGACCTTGGGCCGCACGATCGGCGACGGGGCCGGCACCCAGCCGCCCGCCGGCGTCAGGAACAGGGTCTTCTCGGCCGAGCGGCGGCGGACCAGGGCGTCGACGACGATGCGCTCGCCCTCGAAATCGGCCTTGCGCCACATCTCCATGGCGCAGGCGGCCTGCAGCAGGCTGCCTTCATTGACCCGGCGCAGCACCGAGGAGCGCTTGAAGTTGTCGATCCCGACGTTGAAGGCAAAGCAGCAGAGGGCGTCGAACTGGTTCTGCGTCAGCGGCGTGAAGGTCTGCTCGTTCACCGCGTGGGCGATGGCGATCAGGTCGTAGAGCAGCAACGCCTCGGCGTCCTGTTCCGAGACCTGGGCGCCTTCACGGGCGGTCAGGGTGTGGCCAAAGCCGATCGTCCAGCGGCCGTCGGGCAGCTGGGCCGCTTTCGAGCGGTAGCCTTCGAACTTCTTGATCAGTTCGACGGCGGCTTTCGAAACCTGATGTCGGGGTGTCATGCCCATTTTGACCCAAATTGATACGAGCGCCGATGCGTTCCCCCTCCCCCGGGCAAGATAGGGGCCGGTTTGCGCGAGCGCTTAACTGAGAGCTTCAGCCTACAGGAGAATCAACGCCGCCAGTCCCAGGAAGGACAGAAAGCCCATGAAATCGGTCAGGAACGTGACAAAGACCGAAGAGGACACCGCCGGATCGCGTCCCAGCCGGTCTAGCGCCAGCGGCACCAGGATGCCGGCCAGGGCGGCGATGAACAGGTTGATGACCAGCGCCAGGCCGATGGTCAGGCACAACATCGGGTCGCGGAAGAACAGGAAGACGGCCAGAGCCATGATCGAGGCCAGCACGGCCCCGTTCAGCAGGCCGACGCCCAGCTCGCGCCAGACGATCCGCATGGCGTTGGAGGCGTTCAGCTCGCGGCTGGCCAGGGCCCGCACGGCGACGGCCAGGGTCTGGGTGCCGGCGTTGCCGCCCAGCGAGGCGACGATCGGCATCAGGATGGCCAGGGTGAGGATCTTGCTGATCTCGTTCTGGAACGCCCCGATGACGCTGGCGGCGACGGCGGCGGTCAGGGTGTTGACCACCAGCCACGGCAGGCGCGAGCGGGCGATGCCCCAGATGGTGGCGTCACGGCCGGCGTCGCTGACCCCGGCCAGGGCCAGGATGTCTTCTTCCGTCTCTTCCTGGATGACCCCGACGATGTCGTCGACGGTGATCTGGCCGACCAGCCGGCCGCCGCTGTCGATCACCGGGGCGCTGATCAGGTGGTACTTGTCGAAGATGTAGGCGACCTCTTCCTGGTCCATATCGACGTCGATCTCGGTGACCGGCTCCATGATCTCGGCCAGGTGCTGGTCGCGCTGGGCGCGCAGCAGCATGCTGACCGGCACGGCCCCGGTCGGCTTGTGCGAGGGGTCGATGACATAGACGTCGAAGAACAGCTCCGGCAGGTCGTCGCTGTGGCTGCGGATGTGGTCGATGGCTTGGCCGACGGTCCAGAAGCTGGGCGCGGCCATCAGGTCGCGCTGCATCAGCCGGCCGGCGGTCTCGTCGCCGTACTTCAGGGCCGTGACGATGGCGTCGCGGTCCTCCTGGTCCATGGCGGCCAGGACCTGGGCGCGGCGGTCGTCTTCCAGGTCCTCGACCAGGTCGACGGCGTCGTCGCTGTCCATCTCCTCCAGGGCGCGGGCCAGGGTGGTGCTGGGCACCGAGTCCATGACCTCTTCGCGCAGGTTGGTGTCGAGTTCGGACAGCACCTCGCCGAGGGTCTCGGCGTCCAGCTGGGGAATCACCTGCTCGCGGTAGTCGGCGGTCAGGAAGCCCATCAGGTCGGCGACGTCTTCGGAGCGCAGGGCGCCGACCAGTTCGCGCAGCCGCTCGTCGTCGCCGCGATCGGCGGCGTCGATCACCAGTTCGACGTATTCGGCGTTGAGGGCGTAGTCGTCGCCAAGCGCGAGGTCTTCGAGGTCCTCGGGGGTGGGCGCTTCATGCACGTCGGTCAGGTCGGCTTCGTCCCGGATCATGGGGGCCTCCTGGCTGAAGTGGATGCGTCAGATCGGCGCTCTGTTAGTTCCCTGATTCACTGGCGCGGTCGAGACGCTCCAGCGAGCCGCGTCATAGCGGCACATCCTGAATAGATGCAAGCGTTTGCGAGGCCTTCCCGTCGGTAGATGGGGTGCACCAGGGCCCCCAATCGGGCGGCCCTGCTACGCCAAGGCTACGCAGGGCATCCTGCTTCGCCTCCACTCACCAGATCAATCCTGCGAAGCCCGTAGGGCGAAGCAGGATGGTGCGGTCGAGAAGACTCGAACTTCCACGGGTTGCCCCACAGCGACCTCAACGCTGCGCGTCTACCAATTCCGCCACGACCGCTCGTAGTGAGGCGCGGGGGGTAGCAAAAGCTGCGCGCGATGGGAAGCAGAAAGCGGCGCGCCGTCGAAATCGATCTAACGGCCAGAAGTTGTGCTCCTGCGAAATTCCCTGTTAACCTGAACTCAAAGGGGAGGAACGCAGTATGGAGACCGCGAAAGTCCGGAGACGGGTCGTGCTGGCGGGGGCCGGCTGCCTGGTCGTGCTGGCTGTCATCTGGCTGATGAACGCTTCGCAGGGCCTGTTCTACCGCGACATCCCAACGCCCTGGATCTGGGCCTCGACAGCCGCGCTGCTGATCGTTTTCGTCGGCCTGGTCGGATACGCGATCCGGGGCCGAGGGGCCGGCATCCTGATCGATCCGCGCAATCGGGTCAGCCTCGCCCGCTTCCAGGCGCTCAGTTGGTCCATCACGGTGATTTCCGCCCTGATCGCCCTGGCGGCCTGGCGCGCCCATGAGGGCGTGGACGGCCCGATGGCGATCACCATTCCCGATGCTCTGCTCGCGGCCATGGGCATCTCCGCCGCGAGTCTGGCGGCCGCGCCGATCGTGCTGAGCGTGCGGTCGTCGCAGACGCAGCCGACGGCGGGCGCCGCGACATCGGAACAGACTCTGGCCGCGGCAGACGCCGCGGTGAAGACCGGACGAGACCCTGCCAACGCGGCGGCGTCCGGCAACGTGCTCGGCTGGAGCGATGTCACCGATGCCCAGTGGCTCGACATGTTCCGGGGCGAGGAAGTCACCGACGGCGGGACGGCGGACCTCAGCAAGATCCAGCAGTTCCTGATCACCGTGACGCTGCTGGCCATCTATGCCGGGGCCCTGTGGGTATTCTTCGGGTCCGACGCGTGCATGTCTGGCCTGTCGACCTGTCGGACCTCGGTTCCGATTCCCGCCGACAAGACCTTCCTCGTCTCGATGCCGCCCCTGAGCGCGACCTTCGTCTGGCTGCTGGGCATCAGCCATGCGGGCTATCTGGTCAGCAAGGCGACCCCCAGCACCCCCAACCCGGCCACACCGACGCCGTAGGCCAACTAGTCCACCCCAAACGCCGCGACCACCTGCGGGCTCCCGCCGACGCCGCCCCAGCCCCAGCCGCCCGTGCCGAGCCTCGGCGCGTTGGTCAGGGCGTACTCGCCGGCCTCGAGCGGCTCGGCCGGCAGGATGGTCCAGCCGGCGTCGCTTCGCGTGGCGGTGAAAGCCACCGCCGCCTGGTTCTTCACATTGCGCGTGCCGTAGCCAAAGGGGTTCACCTTGCCGGTGGTTAGTCGGCGGGTGTTCTTCACCGGGGCCAGGCGGAACAGGCCAAAGCGCTGCTGCGGGTCGACGTCGGCGGGCTCGCCACTGGTGAAGACCAGCGCATCGGCGGCCTTGAACCGCGTGCTGCTGGCCGCTCCCTTCAGCTCATAGAAGACGTCGGCGCCGCCATAGCCCATCGCCTTGAGCTGCTGCTTGAACTTGGCGGTCTGCACCTCCAGCGCGGCGGCCGCGCCGTTGGCGGTGGCGCCGAAGGGTGGAACAAGCGTCTTGGCGGCGAAGGCCGGGCCGGCCAGGGCGGCGGCGGCCGAGGTCAGAATGAAGGCGCGACGGTGCATGGCGGTCTCCCGAGTTTGTCGGAAGACTCTGCACGGCGTGGCGACGCGCCGCGTCCTCGGAATGGGGGGTCTTCAGGCCACCCCGTCGCCGCGCCCCAGCGGGTCGCGCAACGGCTCCCCTGCCCCGACGAACTCCAGCGACACCGAATTGATGCAGTAGCGCAGACCGGTCGGCGGCGGGCCGTCAGGGAAGACGTGGCCCTGGTGGCTGTCGCAGCGGGCGCAGCGGGTCTCGACCCGGCGCATGCCGTAGCTGCGATCCTCGATGCCCTTCACATGGGCCGGATCGATCGGCGCATAGAAGCTGGGCCAGCCGGTGCCGCTCTCGAACTTGGTCTCGAACCGGAACAGCGGCAGGCCGCACAGCCGGCAGCAGTAGGCCCCCGGCCGTTTTTCGCCGAGCAGGCCGCCGCAGAACGGCGCCTCGGTGCCGTGATGCAGCAGGACGTCGCGTTCCTCCTGGTTGAGGTCTGCTTCGAGGATCTGGCGTTCGGCCTCGCTGGGCGGGCTGAGGTCGTAACCGGTGGCGGAACGGGTGGCGGTGTCGGTCATGGCTACCAATCTAAGGCGGGCGGGCCGATCCGCAATCATCTGAAAGGGCAAGCCGTCGTGATCACCTCCACCACCCCCACCGTCCCCGGCCGCGAGGTCGTCGAGAGCCTGGGCGTCGTCAGCGGCGAAGCGATCATCGGGGCCCACATCTTCCGCGACTTCTTCGCCGGCATCACCAACATCATCGGCGGCCGGGCCGGCGGCTATGAGAAGGCCCTGCGCCAAGCGCGCGACATCGCCCTGCAGGAGATGTGCGACGAGGCCAAGGCGCGCGGCGGCGAGGCGGTGATCGGCGTCGATCTCGACTACGAGACGCTCGGCGCTGACAACGGCATGATGATGGTCACCGCCAGCGGCACGGCGGTCAGGCTGGGCTAGCCGGCCGCCTTCATCCGGCGCCGCACGTCCCACAGATAGGCCAGGATGAAGGCCACCGCGTAGAGCTCGATCGATTCGCGCGTGGCGATGTAGAGCGGTCGCACGGCGTGGCCGAACATGTAGGCGTCCTCGAGGTCGGTGTTGACCAGCACCCGCTCGGCGATCCGCATCACCCAGGCCAGGGCCGCCGCCGGCCAGATCAGGCTGCTGGGCCAGATCCAGCTGAACCAGCCGCTCCCGAGGTAGGGGCCGGTCTTCTTCACGCTGGCCCAGATCGGCCAGACGATGCCGCCCAGCAGGGCGGCGAGCAGCAGGGCGGTTTTGGGCGCCTCCTCGGTGAAGGAGCTCAGATTGTGCAGGTTGGTCTCGCCCTGGCGGTTGATCGCCGCGTAGTCGGTCGGCGTCGCCCAGTGGAACCAGCTCTGGCCCCAGCTCGCCTCTTCGCCGGCGAAGAAGATCAGCCCGACGATGAATAGCGCGAACCAGGGGATCAGAATCCGGTGGGGCAGGCGCCGATAGTCGGCCACGATCTGGCCGGCCGTAACGGCGCCCCAAAGCGCCAGACCGACCGTCGCCAGCTCGACCAGGCCGGTCTCGCCCGACAGCCAGACCCGCGCCACCTTGGTCCATGGGAACAGGAGGGCCGAAAGCACGGCGGTGGCGATCAGGAGGTAGACCGGCAGGCGGCGGCTGAAGGACAGGCTCATGACCCGTGGATGACGAATTCGCGACGGGACTGCAAGCGCCATGGCGCCACAGATGGTGACCTAGCGTCGCCGTTGCCAACGGTGCGTGGGCGGTCTAACCCGCATCGCGCAAGAACCCCGTGCAAGAGGCTGCCTGGTCGATGTTCTCGAAGATACTGATCGCCAACCGCGGCGAGATCGCCGTCCGGGTCATCAAGACCTGCCGCCGCATGGGCATCAAGACGGTGGTGGTCTATTCCGAGGCCGACGCCGACAGCATGGCGGTCGAGCTGGCCGACGAGAGCGTGTTCATCGGTCCGCCGCCGGCCAATCAGTCCTATCTGGTGGCCGAGAAGATCATCAAGGCCTGCAAGGACACCGGCGCTCAAGCCGTCCACCCCGGCTTTGGCTTCCTGTCGGAGAAGGCTGAATTCGCTCAACTCTGCGCCGACGAGGGCATCGTCTTCATTGGCCCCAATCCGGGCGCCATCAGCGCCATGGGCGACAAGATCGAGAGCAAGAAGTTTGCCCAGGCGGCCGGCGTCTCCTGCGTGCCCGGCCATATCGGCGAGATCGACGACACCGCCCACGCCATCAAGATCTCCGAGGAGATCGGCTATCCGGTGATGATCAAGGCGTCGGCCGGCGGCGGCGGCAAGGGTATCCGGGTGGCCTGGAACGAAAAGGACGTCGAGGAGGGCTTCCCGGCCGTCCGCGCCGAGGCCAAGGGCGCGTTCGGCGACGACCGCATCTTCATCGAGAAATTCATCGTCGACCCGCGCCACATCGAGATCCAGGTGCTGGGCGACAAGCACGGCCACGTCGTCCACCTGTTCGAGCGCGAATGCTCGATCCAGCGCCGCAACCAGAAGGTCATCGAGGAGGCCCCCTCCCCGCTGCTCGACCCGGCCACCCGTGAGGCCATGGGCGCCCAGGCCGTGGCCCTGGCCAAGGCCGTGAATTACGACAGCGCCGGCACCGTCGAGTTCGTCGCCGGCCAGGACAAGAGCTTCTACTTCCTGGAAATGAACACCCGGCTGCAGGTCGAGCACCCGGTCACCGAGCTGATCACCGGCCTGGACCTGGTCGAGCAGATGATCCGCTCGGCCTATGGCGAGACGCTGGCCTTCGAGCAGAAGGACCTGAAGATCAACGGCTGGGCGATGGAAAGCCGCATCTACGCCGAGGACCCCTACCGCAAGTTCCTGCCCTCGATCGGCCGGCTGGTCCGCTACGACCCGCCCAAGGAAGGCCTCGAGGACGGCTACACCGTGCGCAACGACGCCGGCGTCCGTGAGGGCGACGAGATCTCGATGTTCTACGACCCGATGATCTCCAAGCTCTGCACCTGGGGCAAGACGCGGGAGGCGGCCATCGCCGGCATGGGCCGGGCGCTGGAGGACTTCCACATCGAGGGCCTGGGGCACAACATCCCCTTCCTGTCGGCGGTCATGGACCATCCGGTGTTCCAGTCGGGCAAGCTGGCCACCAGCTTCATCGCCGAGGAATACCCCGACGGCTTCCACGGCGCGCCGCCCAGCGACGCCGCCCTCGACATCATGACCGCCGCCGGCTGCGCCATGCACCTGGTGCAGCAGCAACGGGTGGGCGAGAACAAGCGCAACGACTGGATCGTGGTCATCGGCCACCGCCAGATTCCGGTCACCCTCTCGGGCGGCGGCGACACGGTCAGCATCCGGCTGACAGAGCAGGCCCGCGCCCTGGAACTGACCGACATCCAGTGGCGTCCGGGCCAGCCCCTCCTGAAGGCGAAGCTCGACGGCAAGGCCTTCAGCGTCACCGTCGCTCCGGCGGCCGAGGGCTTCACCATCCGCCACCGCGCCACCCGCCTGAAGGTGCTGGTGCTGACCCCGCGTTCGGCCGACCTGCACACCAAGCTGCCGGAACGAAAGGCCGCCGACACCTCCAAGATGATCATCAGCCCGATGCCGGGCCTGGTCGTCTCGATGGACGTCGAACTGGGCCAGCAGGTCCGCGAGGGCGAGATCGTCTGCGTCATCGAGGCGATGAAGATGCAGAACATCATCCGGGCCGAGCGCGACGGGGTGGTCAAGACGGTGTCGGCCAAGTCCGGCGACAGCGTCGCCGCCGACGAGGTGCTGGTCGAGTTCGCCTGACGCGAGGGTAACGCTCGCGGCGTCTCGCGCCTAGGTCGAAGTTGCGTCGACCGCCCGACGCAACCTGTTGCAGGCCTGCGACAGACTGGCGCAACTCGGCGCCCAAATTGGTGATTTGCGCATCGATTCGCCGCCGTTCGGCGTTATGCTTCCGTTCAGGACGGGTGCAACGGACATGGGCGTTCCGCATCTCTACAGCCTTCAAGGGCGTATCGGCCGGCGCGAGTTTGCGCTGACGCTGATCGGCGTCTTCGTTTCCTGGTATTTCGCGACCTTCCTGCTGATCGTCATCGGCGGGGCCGGCTATGCCAGCCAGACCGGCGTGCGCGGCGTCTGGGAGGCGATGGTCGACTTCGCAGCCTGGGTCGCGGCCGCCCATGCGGTGTGGATTGCCCTGGCGGCGGCGGTGAAGCGCTGCCACGACCGGGGCCTGTCCGGCCTGATGCTGCTGTTCGCCATGCCGCCGGTCATCGGCCAGCTCTGGCTTGTGCTCAGCCTGGTCACCGGGCCCGGTGAGAGCAAGAACAATGCCTACGGCCCGGCGCGGACGAGCGACGCGCTTTCCCCGGACGCCGCCCTCGCCTAGATAGGGTCCGACAAAGGCCCCCGCGGGCCTTACGATGAGTCGGAGCAGGCAAGGCGAATGAACGGCCAAACGGACTGGGCGGAGCTTTTCTTCTCCTCGACGGGACGGTTGGCGCGCACCCCCTTCCTGATCGCCAGCGCCCTGCTGTTCGGGGTCGCCTTCCTCTACTACTGGGTCACGCCCGGGCCGGTGCAGTGGCTGACCGGCTGGGTGGTCTATCCGGTGCTGCTGATCAGCGGCTGCTGCCTGCTGGCCAAGCGGCTGCACGACCGGGGCCGGTCGGGCTGGTGGGCCGGGCTGATCATCCTGGCGGTCATCGCCGTGTTCCCCTGGCCGCAGGGCTTTTTCGATTTCGTCTTCTCGGCCATCGTCATCTGGGCCGTCGTCGAGCTGGGCGTCATGCCCGGCGAGGCCGGGGCCAACCGTTTCGGGCAGAGCCCCCTGAAGACTGCCTGACTAAACCTGCTTGATATCGGAGTTGTTGGACATGCGTATCGTCACCGCCGCCGTTCTGGCCCTCGCCCTGTCGGCCGGCGCCGCCCTGGCCGCCGAGGAAGCCCTCAGCCCCGAGGCCCAGGCGGGCGTCGACATCGCCAAGCAGTACGCCAAGACCGACAAGGTGAAATTCCGCAAGGTCAAGGTCGGGGCCGACGGCAAGGTCTGCGGCAAGGTCAGCGTCGGGGCAGACACCGACATGGAGTTCATCGTCGATCCGTCCAACCAGACCCTGTGGCTGAACGAAGGCGCGCAGGAAGCCGAGAGCGTCTTCGGCTGGGGCGAAAAGATCCTGCGCGGCGGCGGCGACCGCAAGGCGTTCCAGCTGTGGAAGGCCTGCCAGTCGGGGAAGTAGCCTAGATCGGCGCCGCGGCTTCGCTGACGGCGCCGAACACCCGCTCGAAGCTGCGTTTCAAGGCCGCGTCGGCCTCATCCATCGTCACCGGCAGGCCGAGGTCAACCAGGCTGGTCACCCCGTGCTCGGTGACGCCGCAGGGCACGATACCGTCGAAATGCGCCAGGTCCGGCTCGACGTTCAGGCTGACGCCGTGGAAGCTGACCCAGCGGCGCAGCTTCACCCCCACCGCCGCGATCTTGTCCTCCCGCGACCAGCCCGGCCCCTTGCGCTCGACCCAGACCCCGACCCGGCCCTCGCGCAGCTCGCCGACCACATTGAACACGCCAAGCGCCCCGATCACCCAGGCCTCCAGGGCGGTGACGAAGGCCCGCACGTCGCGGCCGCGCTTGGTCAGGTCGAGCATCACATAGGCCACCCGCTGGCCCGGCCCGTGATAGGTGTACTGCCCGCCCCGGCCGCTCTCGAACACCGGGAACCGCGTGCTGTCCTTGAGATCGCCAGCCTTGGCCGACACCCCGGCGGTGTAGAGCGGCGGATGCTCCAGCAGCCAGACCAGCTCCCCCGCCCGCCCCTCGGCGATGTCGGCGGCCCGCTGCTCCATGGCCGCCACGGCGTCGCGATAGGCCACCGGCTCGCGCGACACCGCCCAGCCTGCGGCAATTGCGTCCTGGCGGCCGAAAAGCGGCTCGGAAGCCTCGGGGTTTAACAGGTGGTCAAGCATGTTACCGGCAATGTGGGCCCTGCGCGGTTATTGCGCGAGGGGCATGCCACTAAGTGAGCCAGGTCAAGTCGGTCAACGTCGAGATTTCCGTGGTCCTGGGCCGCTCCCAGCTGCCCATGGCGCAGCTGCTGCGCATGGGCCGCGGCGCGGTCATCCCGCTCGACGCCAAGGCCACCGACGAAGTCTGGATCCTGGCCAACAACCACCCTGTCGCCCGCGGCGAAATCCAGATCAACGACGACAAGATCAGCATCGCCGTGACCCGGGCGGCGGATGTTTATGACTTCATGGCTGGGGGCAGCTGAGCCGCTTCGATGTCGGTGTGGGCAAAGTCGTTGCCCTTGTAGAGCAATGGGCCATTGAACGTTTTGGCTGTCGCATAGGCGAAGCAGTCGCCCATGTTCAGTGCGGCGGGATGCCGGCCTTTGCCAAACTGCCGCCAGGCGTTCCAGGCCAGTTCCAGTTCGTTCGGCCCGATGGCCGCCACCACCATGTCGCTCGCTTCCACAATAGCGGTCAGGCTTGATAGCGCGCTCGGGTCTCGGCGAGCCAAGGTGACTCTCGCCTCCCACAAATTCACCACGGAGATGGCCGTATCAGGATTGGCCAACAGGAATGCCTGGAAGACCTCAGCCTCCGGCTCCCGAAGGCAGATTGCACAGAGGGCCGATGCGTCCACGACAATCACGCCGGAAGACCGTCCTCATCATACAGGCTATCCATGATGTCCTTGGCTGAAGGTCCCGGAGGAACTTCGCGGGCGTTAATCCGCGCGAAGACTTCGCTCAGGCGACCCGCTCGCGACGCCAACTCTGCCTTCGATGGCTTGGCTGCAAATTCCTCAAGGGCCTCTCGCACCACTTCGGTAATGGCCTTGCCATGACGGATCGCGAGTTCGCGGGCCAGACGATCCGTCTCGCGGTCCCTGATGCTCAGCGTCATCGTATGACTCCGTAACATTCGAAGTCATACAAATAGCAGCAACAACCTCGATCGGCTAGAGTGGGATGTTGTCGTGCTTTTTCCACGGGTTCGACAACTCCTTCCCGCGCAGGCTCTTGAACGCCCGAACCAGCCGCCGCCGCGTGCCATGCGGCATGATCACGTCGTCGATGTAGCCGCGGCTGGCCGCCACGAACGGGTTCGCGAACCGCGCCTTATAGTCCGCTTCCTTCTCAGCGATCTTTTCCGGGTCGCCGATGTCGGCGCGGAAGATGATCTCCACCGCCCCCTTCGAGCCCATCACCGCGATCTCCGCCGTCGGCCAGGCGTAGTTGACGTCGCCGCGCAGGTGCTTGGAACTCATCACGTCGTAGGCGCCGCCGTAGGCCTTGCGGGTGATCAGGGTGACTTTCGGCACGGTGGCCTCGGCGTAGGCGAACAGCAGCTTGGCGCCGTGTTTGATCAGGCCGCCGTACTCCTGCTTGGTGCCCGGCATGAAGCCCGGGACGTCGACCAGGGTCAGCAGCGGGATGTTGAAGGCGTCGCAGAAGCGCACGAAGCGGGCGGCCTTGCGGCTGCTGTCGATGTCCAGCACCCCGGCCAGCACCTGCGGTTGGTTGGCGACGATGCCGACGCTCTCACCGTCCATGCGGGCGAAGCCGCAGACGATGTTCTTGGCCCATTCGCTTGAAATCTCGAAGAAATCCGCCTCGTCGACGATCTTGAGGATCAGCTCCTTCATGTCGTAGGGCTTGTTGGCGTTGGCCGGGATCAGGGTGTCGAGGCTGGGCTCGGCGCGGTCGCCCGGGTCGAAGCTCTCGCGCACCGGCGGCTTCTCGCGGTTGGACGAGGGCAGGAAGTCGATCAGGCGGCGCACCTGGGTCAGGGCTTCCAGGTCGTTGTCGAACGCCCCTTCGGCGACGCCGGACTTGGCGGCGTGGACGCGGGCCCCGCCGAGGTCCTCGTGGCTGACCTCCTCGTTGGTGACCGTCTTCACCACGTCCGGGCCGGTCACGTACATGTAGCTCGTGTCCTTCACCATGAAGATGAAGTCGGTCATGGCCGGCGAGTAGACGTCGCCGCCGGCGCAGGGGCCCATGATGACGCTGATCTGCGGGACCACGCCGCTGGACAGCACGTTCTCAAGGAAGATGTCGGCATAGCCGGCCAGGCTGTCGACCCCCTCCTGGATGCGGGCGCCGCCGGCGTCGAACAGGCCGATGATCGGGGCCCCGACCTTGGCCGCCTGGCGCTGCACCTTGACGATCTTGGCCGCGTGGGCGCCCGACAGGCTGCCGCCGAAGACGGTGAAGTCCTTGGAGAAGACGAAGACCACCTTGCCGTTGATGGTGCCCCAGCCGGTCACGACGCCATCGCCGCTGATCCGCTGGTCCTGCATGCCGAAATCATGGCTGCGATGTTCGACGAACATGTCGAACTCCTCGAAGCTGTCCTCGTCGAGCAGCAGGTCGATGCGCTCGCGGGCGGTCAGCTTGCCCTTGGCGTGCTGGCTGGCGATACGGCGCTCGCCGCCGCCGGCCCGGGCCTGTTCGCGCCGACGTTCAAGCTCTGCGAGGATATCTTTCACGCGCCTGCTCCCACTCAATGATCAGGGGACGGGTTAACGGGCCGGGCGGGGCGGCGCAAGCGTCCCGCTAGGTCAGCGCCCAGCCGATCTCAAGGCCTCGAACCAGGCCCCCAGCATGCGCGCTTCGCCCAGCCGGTTGGCCGTGCGGTCGGCGGCTTCCTCGTCGATGCCCCAGCGCTCCTCCTGGAAGGCCTCGTCGACGCGGGCGATGTGGTGGGCCTCCTCCCCCGTCAGCCGGCCGCGCTGGACGGCCAGGGCCAGCAGGGCCGAGCCGAACAGGCTGGTGGCGCTGAGCAGGGCGATCAGGCTGAAGTCATCCATGGCCAGGGCCAGGGCCTTGGCCTGTTCCAGGGTCTGGACCGGCTGCGGACGATGGACCACGCCGGCGGCGCGTTCGAAGGCCAACTTATGTTCCCCCTCGGCCCACTGCAGCACCGGCTCCCAGGCCGCCGTCTGGCGGGCGATCAGGTCATTGGGCTGGTCGGCGAAGTAGCAGAGGGCGTCGCTGCCGGCGTAGCGGGCGAACTCGTCGGCCAGGGCGGCGCGCGAGGGGGCGGTCTTCTCCAGGGCGGTGAAGGCCAGCCGGGTGGCCGGCATCCGGGCCATCAGGATGAACTCCTTCTGGCTGTCCCATTCCTCGGCGACCAGCTGCGCCAGGGCCTGGGCCGGCAGGACCATCGGCAGGCCGCCAGGGCTTTTCGGCGAACGACCGTCCAGCCGGACCGCAAATCCGCCATCGACAGGCTCCACGGTCACCGCCTTGTAGAACCGCCGCGCCGTCTGCACGGTGTCGTCCGGACCTTTGAGCGCCATCTCTCATTTCCTGCTGGCGACGGAAGCGCGTCGCGCGGCCGTGGAAGTGGGGCAAGCCGGCGATTGTTGCAAGGGAGCGTGACTTGGCCCTGCCCTCGAAAGACCTGATGGCGTCGATCGCCGCAACGAGGTTCGGCCTCGGCGCCCGCCCGGGCGAGATCGACGCCGCCCGCGCCGACCCGCAAGGCTGGCTCACCCGCCAGATCGTCGGGCGCGGCGCCGACCTCGGTGTCGCCACCTATGAGCTGAGCGCCCAGCGCATCGCCGGTTTCCAGAACTTCCGCGCCGACCGCCGCGACCAGCGGCGCGACGCCACTGAGATGCAGGAAGGCATGAAGCCGGACGAGGCGCCTGCGGAGAAGGATCCGGTCCAGGTCGCCCGCGCCATGATCCGCGAAGGCGCCGCCGAGGATTTCCTCGTCCGCGCCCGCCTGGGCGCCAGCACCGACGCCTCCTTCCGCGAGCGCTGGGCGCTGTTCTGGTGCAACCACTTCACCGTCTCGGGCATCAAGCTGCTCACCGCTGTCACGGTCGGCCCCTTCGAGCAGGAGGCCATCCGGCCGCGGGTGTTCGGCCGCTTCGAGGACCTGTTGATCGCCTCCAGTGCCCATCCCGCCATGCTGCTCTACCTCGACCAGGCCCAATCCACCGGCCCCGGCAGCCGCATTGGCATGGCCCTGGCGAAGCGCCCGAACGCCCGCAACCGGGCCGGCGGCCTCAACGAGAATCTGGCCCGCGAGATCCTCGAGCTGCACACCGTCGGCATCGAGGGCGGCTACACCCAGGCCGATGTCACCGAGTTCGCCCGCTGCATGACCGGCTGGGGCGTGGGCAACCAGCGCGAGCCCGACAGGTTCGGCCAGTTCGTCTTCCGCGAGGCCGCCCACGAACCGGGCGATCGCACCGTGCTGGGCAAACGCTACAAGGACGGCGGCGTCGACCAGGCGGCGGCGGTGATGAAGGACCTGGCCGCCAGCCCCAAGACCGCCCGCTTCGTCTGCACCAAGCTCGCCCGCCAATTCGTCGCCGACGCCCCCTCCCCGGCCCTGGTCGCCGACCTCGAGAAGACCTGGCTGAGCACCGGCGGGCATCTGGGAGAGGTCGCCAAGACGCTGATCGCCTCGCCGCATGCCTGGGCCCCTGAGCCGACCAAGTTCAAGACGCCTTACGAGTTCCTGGTCTCCTCCTACCGCGCCATCGGCGGCCAGCCCGGGGCCATCGAGCACCTGGCCCCTACCCTCAACGGCCTCGGCCAGAAGGCCTATTCGCCGCCCTCGCCCAAGGGCTGGCCGGACGAGGCCGCCTACTGGGCGACGCCCGACGCCCTGATCAAGCGCATGGCCTGGGCCGAGTCCTTCTCCGCCCAGGTCGCCCCCGAACGCGATCCCGGCGCCATCGCCCACACCGCCCTGGGCGCCCGCCTGTCCGAACGCACCGGCAAGGCCGTGGCCCGGGCCGAGTCGCGACCCGAAGCGCTTTCCCTGCTTCTGATGTCCCCGGAGTTCCAGCGCCGATGACCGCCCTTCTCACCCGCCGTTCGCTGCTGGTCGCCGGGGCCGGCCTGTCGGTCACCTTCATGGGCGCCAACGCCTCCGCCGACGACGCCCTGGCCGGGCGCAAGATGATCGTGGTGGTCTGCCGGGGCGGCATGGACGGCCTCAGCGTCTCCCCGCCGATCGGCGATCCCGAGTACGCCGGTCTGCGCCGAGGCATCGCCATCCCGCCGGACGCCGCCCTGCGCCTGGACGGGACCTTCGCGCTGCACCCCTCGCTCGCGGCCATCCACGCCATGGCCAAACAGGGCGAGGCCCGCATCGTCCCGGCTCTGGCCAGCCCCGACCGCGCCCGCAGCCACTTCGAGGCCCAGGACGTGCTGGAGACCGGCGCCGCCGGCGTCTACGCCACCGACAGCGGCTGGCTGAACCGGACCCTGAGCGCCATGGGCGACCGCAAGGTCCCTGCCCTGTCGGTCGGCGCCACCTCGCCGCTGATCCTGCGCGGTCCGGTGCAGACCGGCGCCTGGTCGGCCGGCCGCAGCAGCGACAAGAACCCGCGCCTGCCCAGCCTGTTGATGGACCTCTATGCCGGCGATCCCCTGCTCGGCCCCGCCTTCGCCCAGGGCCTGGAGACCGAGGCGATGGCCAAGACCGCCATGGTCGGCATGGCCAAGGGCCCGGCGCCCGGCTACGCGGGCGGTGGCCTGCCGGGGCTGCAGCGGCAGGGCCAGGCCTCGGCCAAACGCATCGGTCAGACGGTGGCCGGCTTCATGGTCCAGCCGGGCGGCCCGCAGCTGGTCGCCCTGTCGGCCGAGGGTTTCGACACCCACGCCAACCAGGGCGCGGCCCAGGGCCAGCTGGCCAACCGCCTCCTCTACCTCGACTCCCTGGCCGAGGGCCTGCGCGAAGGCCTGGGCGCCGACTGGTCGAAGACGGTGGTGGTGTTCGCCACCGAGTTCGGCCGCACCGCCCGCATCAACGGCACCGGCGGCACCGACCACGGCACCGCCTCGACCGCCATCCTGCTCGGCGGCGGCCTGAAGAGGGGCGGCATCATCGGCGACTGGCCGACCCTGAAGGAGAACGCCCTGTTCGAAGGCCGCGACACCCGCCCGACAGTCGACAGCCGGGCTCTGTTCAAGGGCCTGCTGCGCGACCACATGGGCGTCGACCGCCGCGCCCTGGACACGACGGTCTTCCCCGATAGCGCCGGCGTGGCGCCGGTCTCCGGCCTCGTCTAGGCCGGGATCACGTCGAAGGCGATCGTCAGGCGGGGCTCGTCGCCGCTGAAGGCTTCCGTGCCGTGCCACATGTAGCTGGGGAACAGCACCAGCAGGCCCGGCTCAGGCTTGACCCTGAACTCCGCGTCCACCGGCGGCTTGGTATCCGTCCCCGGATGGCCAAAGCGCAGCGAGCCCTCGTCGCCCTCGGCCCGCACGCTGGGCGGCAGGGCGACGTAGAAGGCCGAGGAGATCCAGCCGCTCTGATGCAGGTGGTCGACGTGGTGACCGCCGGGCAGGAGCCGCACAGACCAGCTGCCGCTGAGCCGATAGTCCTGGCCATGCGGCCGGCCGCGCATGGCGTCGTCGCCCTGACCCAGCCGGGCGATATAGGCGCGGATCGGCGCGTCGATGGCCTTGAAGAAGGCCAGGATGGCGGGGTCATCGCTCCGGTCGAGGCGGACGTTGGTCTGGGTGCCGCCGCGCAGGGTCTGGCCGATCGGATGGGCCTTGAGGCCGTGCAGCCGCTCCAGGGCCGCCGCCAGGTCACTCAGCCAGGCCTCCAGGCTCGCCCAACCTTCGGGCGTCTCGACGACGCCGGCCGAGACGAGGGCCTGGTAGTCATAGAGCTGGCGGTAGCGCTCATCGCCCTTCAGCCGCCAGGCGGTGGCCAGCAAGGCGATGCCGTGCTGGTCGTTGGCGTCGACCTGGCGGATGCGCTGGGCGGTGGCTTCGGCCCCGTCGAGGTCGCCGGCCGCCAGCTGCGCCTGGACCAGGGTGGCCAGGCCGAAAGCGTCGTTCGGGGCCCTGGCGATCGCCTGGGCGGCCAGGATGGCCGCCTTGATCGGATCGGTCGGCAGCAGCACCTGCGAGGCGGCGCACAGCAGGTAGTTGGGCGCGCCTGGCTTGTCGGCGGGCGGGACCAGCACGGCGCGGGCGCCGTCCCAGTCGCCGGCGTATTCCAGCAGCTTGCCCTTCACCACCAGCAGCGGCGCGGCGTCGCTTCCGGCCAGGCCGGCCAGCGCCTCGTCGAGATGGACCGCGGCGGCCGCCACATCGCCGGTGCGCATCCAGATCAGCTGTGACAGGTCGCGGTGGATGCCGGGGTTGGCCGGGTCGAGCCGAACCGCCTCTTCAAAGGCCGCCTGGGCCTCGTCGAAGGCGTCGCGCGCCAACAGGCTCTGGCCCAGCACCTGCGTCAGGACGCCGGACTGGGGTTGCAGGGCCAGGGCCTTGCGGATGGTAGCCTCGGCATCGGCAATGCGGCCGGCCACGCCCAGGGCCATGGCGAGGTTCTGCAGCGCCAGCGGGTCGGTGTTGGAGGCGACGACGGCCGCTTCGTAGTCCTTCAGCTCAGCCTCGGTGTCGCCGAGATGGCCATGGGCGCTGGCCCGGAGGGTCAGGAAGGAAGGATCCGGCCCGCCACTCAGACTCTTGTCCAGCACCTTGACGGCCCCGGCGGCGTCGCCGGTGGCGATCAGGTACTGGGCGAGGCTCAGTGTGCCAGAGACAAAGCGCGGATCGCGCCTGTGGGCCTCGCGCCAGGCCTTGGCGGCCTCCTCGCCCCGGCCGTGTTCGTAGAGGAACTCGCCCAGCGCGGCGGGGCCGAACGGACCGTCCTTGTCCAGCTCGCCGACACGTTTGAGAGCCTTTTCGACGCCGGCCAGATCACCGCCCATCTGGGCCAGGGTGGCCCTGGCCCACCAGACGCGGGGCTCCTTGGGCAGCACGCCCTCGACCTGGGCCAGCACCTGCTGCGCCTGGGCCGGCCGGCCGCCCTGCAGGTGATATTCGACGGTGGCCATCAGACGGGCCTGTTCGGGGCTCAACGCTTGGATCTCCGGGTAAAGGGGTCTTCGTCGACTTCCGATTCATGGAAGCCGAAGCGCTCGAAACCGGCCCGCAGTTCGGGGCTGATCGGCGCGGTCACGTCGATAAGGCCGCCGCTGGGGTGCGGACAGACCAGGCGGCGGGCGTGGAGTTGCAGCTTGATGCCGCCGCTGAGCTCGGCGCTCTTGTCGTTGGAATATTTGGGATCGCCCAGGATCGGGTGGCCGATGGCCTGCATATGGGCGCGCAGCTGGTGGGTGCGGCCGGTGTGCGGACGCAGGGCCATCCAGGCGGCGCGGTGGGCGGCGCGGGAGAGGGTGACGTACTCGGTCTCGGCGGGATCGCCGCGCGGGTCCTTCGGATCGGCCGCCACCACCAGTTCGCGGTCGCCGACGCCGGTCTTCACCAGCGGCAGTTCGATGACCCCCTCGGCCGGCTTGGGGTTGCCCGACACCACCGCCCAGTAGGTCTTCTTGGCCTTGCGCCGGGCGAACGCGCCGGACAGCTTGGCCGCCGCGCCCGGGCTCTTGCCGAGGATCAGCACACCGGAGGTGTCACGGTCGAGGCGGTGCACCAGACGCGGCCGCTCCAGCCCCTCGCCCCAGGCCGACAGCAGCCGGTCGATGTGGTGCGGCGTCTTGGTGCCGCCCTGCACGGCCAGTCCGGCCGGCTTGTTGAGGGCGATAACCTCGTCGTCCTCGTAGAGCACCAGCGAGCGGACGTAGGACGCGTCGCGGTCGCTGATCCGCTTCCTTTCGTCGGCCGGCGGGGCGTCGGGCAGCGGCGGCACGCGCACGATCTGGCCGGCGGCCAGGCGGGTGTCGGGCTTGGCCCTGGCCCCATCCACGCGAAGTTGGCCGGTACGGGCCAGCTTCTGGATCTGGATCTGGCCCAGGTGCGGCCAGCGGCGGCGCAGCCAGCGGTCCAGGCGGCTGCCGTCCTCGCCGTCGGCGACCACCAGCGACTTGACCTCTCTCACGCGAAAACCCTCCGGGCCAGGATGAGCCCAACGAACACCGCCGCCACCGAGGCGACCACCGAGACCAGGCTGTAGCCGGCCGCGCCGGCCATTTCACGGCGCTCGATCATATTGGCCACCTCCAGTGAGAAGGCCGAGAAGGTGGTAAAGCCACCCAGGAAGCCAACCCCGGCCAGCAGCCGGATGCGCTCCTGCTCGGCTCCGCCGCGCAGGGCCAGGGTTCCGATCAAGAGGCCCATCAAGAGGCCGCCCAGAATGTTGACGGTCAGCGTACCCCAGGGCCAGCCGCCCCAGCGCGCGGTCAACGTCCCGGTGAGATACCGGGCCACCGAACCGGCCGCCCCGCCGGCGGCCACCAGAAGCAGCTTGTCCATCACGGCCTTATAGCGAAGTGCGCCGGTCGCGCACCCCCCAGACTCCGCCTCCCGCCGCCGATCATCGTGAAGGATGCGACCCCGGTTATGCCCATAGTCCTCCACAGCGATATTGCCCCTCATTGTGGGGACATACACGACCCGTTAAGCGCGCCCGCGCCAGATTGACGCATAGTGACGACGACCCCGCCCCTCGACCGCATCGCAGCCGCCGATGTCGCCGCCGTTCTCGAACGCGTGGCCGGCGCGGACCTCGCCGCGCGCGGTGGGATCACCGTCATCAGCGTCGAGGCGGTGCGCGACAAGGTCGGCGAGCGTTGGGCCCGCAACCGGGCCGCCGTCTGGGCCTATGTCCAGCGCCGCATGGCCGAACACCTGCAGCCGGGCGACCTGTTCCAGCGCATCGGCGACACCGACTTCATGATCGCCATGACCAGTGAGCACGGGGCCGCCGCCCAGGCCGTCGCCCTGCGCATCCTGGAGGAGGTGCTGGTCCACTTCCTCGGCGAAGCCAAACCCTGGCAGCTGAAGATCCGCACCGTCACCGACGTCACCGGCGACGAACTACGCTGCGTTGAGCTGGACCCCCGCGTCATCGCCGTCGCCCGCCGCACCGAGGACGCGCCGGACTCGCCGCACCGCATGGGCATCGATCCGCGAGAGGAGGCCCGCCGCAACCCGGCCTCCTTCGTCACCGCCAGCGGCGCCCGTCTGCGGGTCGATTTCGCGCTCGAGCACCTGGTCAGCCTGCGCCACCACGTCACCGCCGCCCTGCGCGTCGAGCCCACCGTCACCGACGAGGCCAGCGGCCGGATCATCGCCGCCCGCCACCTGCTCAAGCTCAGCGACGATGAGCTGGAACAGATCGACCAGGCGACCATGAGCTACGGCGCCCTGTTCCTGCCCGCCGACCAGGACCGGGCCCGCACGCCGCTGATCCTGCCGGCCTCCTTCCGCACCATGATGGCCCGCAAGGGGCGCGGCATGCTGATCGCCGCCGCCGGCCAGGCCCCGGACCTGGCCCGCACCGGCCTGCTGGTCGAGCTGAACGACGTGGTTCGTGGTACACCGCCGGGCCGGCTGATCGAGGTCGTCGGCCTGCTGCGCACCCTCACCCGCGGCGTCTTCGTGCGCGGCGGCATGGCCAAGGACTCCCTGGAGCCGCTGCGCGGCGCCCGGCTGGCAGGCGTGACTATGGACGTCTCGGAGCTGACCGGCGACGCCTCCAGACTGGCGGCCAGCCTGCTGGAATTCGGTCGCCAGGCGCGCGGCCTGGCCCCGGCCCTGGCCGTCCAGGGCCTTCCGTCGGACGACTATTTCGCGGTGGCGGAAGTGGCCGGTATGACCCACGCGGCGGTGCGCGGTCCCAGCCTGACGATGACCAAGGCGGCCTAGAGGCGGCGATTCCGGTCGGGCGCAGGCTACGCCTCCGCGAAACCACCCGCCATGAAGCCTTGAGCCTGCGTCAGCCCGCCGATACCGTCCCTCGAGACCGTCTCAATTGGGGGCCAAACGTTTGACCGGGTTGGTGAACCAACTGCTTCCTTTCATGGCGGCCGCCAGCCTTGGCCTTCTCGCTGGTGCGTTGCTGGCCGAAGACAGGCTGCTGCTGCCTTACTGGCGCACGCTGTCCGCGGACGCGTTCTACGCGCTGCACCCAAGCTATGGGCCGCGCCTGTACCGCTTCTTTGCGCCGCTGACCGCGGCTGCGCCAATCGCCGCCGTGCTGGCTGCGATACAGATCGTGCTGCAGTCCGACGGGCTCCGGCCGGCCACCACCGCGGCGATTGCCGCGGCTGTCCTGGCGTTGAGTCTGGTCGCCATCTACATGGTCTATTTCAAGTCGGCGAACGATGCCTTCGCGCGGCACGCGGTGTCGGCTGAGGATCTGCCGGCGGTGCTTGCGCGCTGGGCTGGCTGGCATCGGGCGCGCGTGTTGATCTGTTTGGCGGCGTTCGCCCTGTCGCTTTTGGCCCTGGCGGCCTGACCGAGAACAGACGGCCTCCACCCCCGTTTACAGCAGGCTCCCCCGGCCGCTGGTCACCTCGCTGTAGCGGTGCACGCGGGTCGACAGCACCAGGCCAAAGCCGATCATCACCGTCATCATGACCGTGCCGCCGTAGCTGAGCAGTGGCATCGGCACGCCGACGACCGGGGCCATGCCCATGACCATCGCCCCGTTGATCAGCACATAGAGGGCGAAGGTCGCCGTCACTCCGGCCGAGCCGAGGCGGCCGAAGTGGCTGTGGCTGGTCGAGGCGATGCGCAGGGCCATGAAGATGACGCCCGCATAGAGCAGCAGCACCGCGGCGGCGCCCAGGAAGCCCAGCTGTTCGGACAGGGCGGAGAAGATGAAGTCGGTGTGCTTCTCGGGCAGGTAGTCGAGCTGGCTCTGGCTGCCCAGGCCCAGCCCCTTGCCGAGGAAACCGCCTGAGCCCAGGGCGATCTTCGACTGCAGGATGTGATAGCCGTCGCCCATCTTGTCGGACTCGGGGTCCAGGAACGTCAGGATCCGCTTCCGCTGGTAGTCCTGCAGCACGAAGAAGATGAAGGGCGGCAGGGCGGCCAGGGTCGCGACCACGCCGCCGGCGATCAGCTTCCAGTCCAGCCCCGCCAGCACCATGATGGCCACGCCGGTGGCCCCGATCAGGATGGCGGTGCCGAGGTCGGGCTGGTGGGCGACCAGCAGGGTCGGCAGGGCGATCAGCACCAGCGGGATCAGCAGCCACCAGCTGAACCGGGCGCTCTCGGCCGAGACCCCGTGATAGAAGCGGGCCAGCGCCAGCACGATGCCGATCTTCATGATCTCGGATGGCTGGAAACGCACCGGACCGAGGTCCAGCCACCGCTGGGCCCCCTTGGAAACGTCCCCCACCAGCTCAACGGCGACCAGCAGGCCAAGCCCGACGATATAGACCGGATAGGCGACCTCGAACCACACCCGCAGCGGCAGCATGGCCAGCACGATCATGGCCACGAAGAAGATGCCGTATCGCATCAGGTGCGCCGCCGCCCAGGGCGTCCAGCTCGCCCCGGCGACGTAGTACATGATCAGCGATCCCGCCCCGGCGATCAGGCACAGCAGCAGGCAGAAGACCCAGTCGATCTCCAGGAACTTGATCAGCGGCCGGTCGCGCTCGCCGGGCCGCGAGAGGGCGGAAACACTCATCGGCCCGGTCCTCCGGGCGGCACGGCGGCCGGAGCGGGGGTCGGGGTCGGGGCGCCCTGCGGCGCCGGCGCCAGCGGCGCCAGCCCGTCCGTCGGCAGCGCCGGCTGCGCGCCCTCGACATCAGCGTTGGGATCGAGCTCGGGCAACGGCAACGGCTTTTCGATCCGCGCCCGGATTTCCGGGTCCTTGAGCAGCGCCGTGCGCATGATCTCACGGGCGCGAGGCGCAGCCGCCAGGGAGCCGCTGACGCCACCGTGCTGGACGATGACCGACAGGGCGTAACGCGGATTGTCCACCGGCGCGAAGGCGATGAAGAGGTTGTGGTCCTTCTTCGACCACTCCAGCCCGGCGTTCTTGCGCGACTCCCCGGGCTTGTAGTCCCGTGACTGGGCGGTGCCGGTCTTGCCGGCCATCAGCACGTCGCCGAGGCCCAGCTGGCTCTGCCGATAGGCGCCGCCCGTGGTGTCGTTGGCCACCGCCGCCATCGCGTTGCGGACGATGTCCAGGTGTTCCTTGGGGATCGGCAGGTCGGGCACGGCGGCCCCCGACGGCAAGTCCTTGCCGCCCACCGACTTGATCAGCCGGGGCTCAAGCGCCTTGCGGCTGTTGGCGATGCGGGCCGTGGCGACACAGAGCTGCAGGGCGTTGACGATCACCGCCCCCTGCCCGATCGCCACCGACAGGGTTTCGCCAAGATGCCAGACCCTGGCGTCGGGGTTTTCGGCCTTCCTGAAGGCTTCCTTCTTCCAGGCCTTGTTCGGGATCAGGCCCCGGGACTGCCCCGGGATGCCGATGTCGAAGACCTGCTGGAAGCCCAGCTTCTTGGCGGTCTCGGCGATCAGGTCGATGCCGGCGCGGTTGCACAGATGGTAGAAGTAGACGTCGCAACTGTTCTTGATGGCGTCGTGCATGTCCTGCGCGCCATGGCCGCCGGCTTTCCAGCACCGGAAGGTGCGGTTGCCATAGTGGTAGCCACCCGTACAGACGACCCGCTCCTTGGGGTCGACCCCGGCCGCCAGCAGCGCCAGCGCCGTTGTCGGCTTGAAGGTCGAACCGGCCGGATAGGTCCCAGACAGCGCCTTGTCGAGCAGCGGATTGCGCTCGTATTGGGCCAATGCCCGGTATTCGGGTCCCGACAGTCCGCGCACGAAACCGTTGGCGTCGAAGGCCGGGGCCGACATCATGCAGAGGATATCGCCCGTCCGGCAGTCCATCAGCACCGCCGCGCCGCTCTCCTCGCCGAACACCTCCAGCGCCCGGCGCTGCACGTCGACATCGAGGGTCAGCCTGATCTCTTCGCCGGGGATCGGCGGCAGGTCGCCGCCGGGGTCCTCGGCCACCACCCGGCCCTTGGCGTCGACCTCGACCTTCTTGCCGCCAGCCTTGCCGCGCAGCTCCAGGTCGAAGGCCTTCTCGACCCCTTGGCGGCCGATCCGAAAGCCGGGATTGAACAGCAGCGGATCCGGCGTCTGCCCGGCCGCCCGGACCTTCTTGATGTCCTTGTCGTTGACCTTGGCGACATAGCCGATGACGTGGGCGAAGGCCCCGCCGTAGGGATAGACCCGCACCTCGGCCATGTCGGCCGAGACGCCAGGCAGCTCCGGCGCCCGGACGTTGATGCGGCTGAACTGTTCCCAGGTCAGGTCCTCCATCACCGGCACCGGCGCCTTCTTGGGCGCCCGCTTGATGTCCTTGATCAGCCTGGGAACCTTCGCGGGGTCGATCGGCACCAGCTGGGCCAAGTTATGGACCACCTGTTCGACGTCGGTGTCCTCGTCCCGATAGATGGTCAGCCGGAAGTTGGGGCGGTTGGAGGCCAGCACCACGCCGTTGCGGTCCAGCACCCGGCCGCGCGGCGGCGGCACCATGATGAAGTTGAACTGGTTGGAGCTGGCCAGCATCTGGTAGCGCTGGGCCTCGACCACCTGCAGATAGGCCAGCCGCGTGCCGAGCGCCGTCAGGCCCAGCCCTGTCAGGCCGCCGATCAGGAAGGCGCGCCGGTTGAAGTCGCCCTGGCGGCGATTGACCTCGCTGAAGAAGATGGACGGCTCGCTCACCGGAACCTCACATCCGCGTCGTCGAAGCGGTCGATCAGGCGGTGAGCGAACGGATACAGCAGGCTTGTGGCGAGAAGTTGCCAGACCAGGCCGATCAGGTTCGGCGTCGCGCCCGAATGCAGCATAATGAACAGGAAGCCGGCGATCAGCACCACGGCGCTGACGCCGACAAACCAGGCCCACATCATCATCCGGCTCTGGCCGGTCATCATCGCCCGCATGGCCAGGGTCAGGCCATAGCCGACCAGCATGGACAGGCCCCACAGACCGAACGGCGCGCCCCACAGCAGGTCCAGCACGAGACCCATCAGCAGGATGACCACCGGCGACAGGATCGAGGGCCGGATCACCGCCCAGGAGAAGGCGCAGATCATCGGAAACACCGGCTCGGGCAGCTGCAGCCCGAACAGCCGGAACGGCAGGCCCAGGAGCAGGGTGGCGGCCAGGCAGATCAGCGCCGGCGCGCCCATCCAGCGCCAGGGGTCGAGCGGCCGGGCGGCCTGCAGGCTCACGGCATGCCCCCGGGGGCTGTCGCCGGCTTCTGGGCGGGCGTCTTGGCCGGCGGCGGGGCCGACCTGGGCAGCGTCGACGGCGCCGCGGCCTTCGGCGCCGGTTGCGCCGCCGGCTTGGCGGCGGGCGGGGTCTGGGTTTTCGCAGCCGGCGGGACGGTCGGCGAGCCGGCCGCCGCCGCGGGCTTGGGAACCGTCGGCGCCAGGATGGTCTTGGCCGCCAGGGCCGCCGGGTCCTCGGTCTTGATGCCCGGCATGACGCCGGAGCTCAGCGCCTTGTCGTCGGTCAGTTGTGAGAAGTCCTTGAACTGGATGATCCGCACCCAGTCGAGCGCCGTGGCGTCGCTGTCCAGCGCCACCCGCCACTTGCCGTCCAGACCCTTGACCGCCCGCCCGACCGGCAGGCCGCGCGGAAAGACGCCACCGTCGCCGCTGGTCAGCACCCGGTCGCCCGGCTTGACCGGATCGGGACCGCGCAGGTTGCCGAGCCGCGGGTTGTCGCCGCCGTCTCCGGTCAGGATGGCGCGGGCGTTGCTGCGGGCGATCATCACCGGGGTGCGGGAGGAAACGTCCTTGAGCAGCAGGATGCGGCTGGCGTTGGAGGAGACGCCGATCACCCGGCCGACGACGCCACGCTCGCTGATGACGGGGTAGCCGATGGCGACGCCCTTGTCGGTCCCGGCGTTGGCCAGCTGGGCCCGGCGGAACGGTCCGCGGCCGTCAAACACCACCCGGGCGGTGACCATCGGCATGGCCGGCTCGGTGCGCACGTCCAGCATCGTCCGCAGGCGGGCGTTCTCCAGAGCCAGCGCGGTGGCGCGGTCCTCGATGCGGCGAGCTTCCTGCAGCTGTTTTTTCAGGCGACGGTTCTCGCCGGCGGCGTCGACATAGCTGCCCAGCCAGGCAAAGCCGCCGCTGATCCAGCGGCCAGGCTGGGCGACGACGTCGCCGACCGGGGCCACGACATTGTCGACGGCGCTCTGTGTGGCCTGCTGGGCGGTGTTCTCGACCGTGCCGCGACGGTCCGACAGCATCAGGGCGATGCCGATGACCACGCAGACGACCAGGGCGACCCCGGCCGTCCAGGCAAGGGGCACCTTCAGATCGCCGAACGTGTCCTGGCGAAACGCCACCCGAGTACTCCGATTGGAACCATTGGTCCCGATTCGAGAAGTTTAGACGAGCGTGCTCTCCAGAACGCCCTTCATCCACTTGGGGTGTTCAAGAACCTTGCCACAGCCAAGGGCCACGCAAGACAGCGGATCATCGGCCACCGTGACCGGCAGGCCGGTGTGGTCGCGGATCTCGGCGTCCAGGCCGCGCAGCAGGGCGCCGCCGCCGGTCAGCATGATGCCCTTGTCGGCGATGTCGCTGGCCAGCTCAGGCGGCGTCGCTTCCAGGGCGACCTTTACGGCCTCGACGATCTGGTTGACCGGTTCGGCCAGGGCGTCGGCGGCCTGCTTCTCGCTGATGCGCACTTCGCGCGGCACGCCCTGCATGAGGTCGCGGCCCTTGACGTCGATCGACAGGCCTTCGCCGTCGGCCGGCGAGCGGGCGGTGCCGATTTCCTTCTTGATGCGCTCGGCGGTGGTTTCGCCGATCAGCAGGTTATGGTGGCGGCGCATGTAGCTGATGATGGCTTCGTCCATCTTGTCGCCGCCGACCCGCACGCTGCGCGAATAGACGATGCCCGACAGAGACAGGACGGCCACCTCGGTGGTGCCGCCGCCGATGTCGACGACCATCGAGCCGGTCGGCTCATGGATCGGCAGACCGGCGCCGATTGCGGCGGCCATCGGCTCGTCGATCAGGCCAACGCGGCGGGCGCCGGCGTTCAGGCAGCTGTCATTGATGGCGCGGCGTTCGACGGCGGTGGCGCCGGACGGCACACAGACGATGACTTTGGGGTTCACGAAGCCCTTGCGGTTGTGAACCTTGCGGATGAAGTACTTGATCATCTCCTCGGCGACTTCGAAGTCGGCGATGACCCCGTCGCGCATCGGACGGATGGCCTCCATGTGGCCCGGCGTGCGACCCAGCATCTGCTTGGCCTCGATGCCGACGGCGTGGACGCTCTTGCGGCCGCCGACGTTGCGCAGAGCCACAACCGAGGGCTCGTTCAACACGATGCCCTTGCCCTTCTGATAGATCAGGGTGTTGGCGGTGCCGAGGTCGATGGCGATATCGTTGGATACGCCGAAGAAGGAGCCGAACATTCAGGGCCTTAGTATCAGGAGCAAATCGGGACGGGCGAGGTCTGCCCTGCAAGCCCTGCACCACACGAACCTAGCCCCCGGGGCCCCCAGATTCGCAAATTGGTCCAAAGCGTTGCGGAACGTGACGCGTTTGCCCCGCGAACGTGTTGATTTCAAGGTCTAAACTGAGCGCCGTTTCACCAACTCACGGAACGTTCGTTCGCCGGACCCGGGTTATGGGAACGGCAGTGGTTCGAGGCGTGAGGTTCCCACCGAGTCAAAGGGATTGTCGGGGCCATCGTCGACATAGATTTTCCACTCGGGAAAGGGCTCCAGCCTGAAGGCGATGTCGGGCTTTCCCTGCACGTCGGAGGGCCTGCCGCCCTTGTGGCAGGCGACCTCGACGCTGATCGAAACGGGCTTGCTGACGCACCAGAAGTCCGCCTCCCGGACACCCTTGCGGTTGCGGACCATGCGCCAGGTCAGCACCGACGGGTCCTTCCCGTTCGTCCCCTGGTAGTCGAAGGACCAGGTCGCCGGCACCTGATCGGAGCGGCCGCCGCGATCGGGCCAGACCGTACGCTCGAGCTTGAAGTCGAGCCCCCTCACCTCCCGCAGCCACAGGTCGGAGGCGTACCAGTCACCGCCGCCGCTGGATCCGCCGAACAGATAGCCCTTCTCATGGGCCGCCAACTGCGACAACGCATCACCGAGGTTGGCCGGCACGCCGGCCTCGAGCCAGGCCGCGCCCTTCGGGGCCGGATTGAGCGGCGTCAGCGTCAGGCGCGGCCCAAAGCCATCCTGCACCACGCGCAGGCCGTCGGCGGACAGTCGCAACGTCCAGATCGTATGCGGCGGCCGCAGCGCCCGGCTCCTCAGCGCCGAGCGGCTGAAGCACTGGATCTCGAAGCGGTCGGCCGTGCCGCCTCCGTTGCACAGGGCGTTGAAGTCGAGTTCCGCGTAACCGTCCGTCCACAGATTGCTGTGATCGATGCCCTTGCCGTCATATCGGAAGACCTCGGGCGGCGTGTCCTTGCCGCGCCGGATCTCGATAACCATCACGCCGAGCTCGACGGACACTCTCGCCCGGGCGTCAGGCAGGACCGGGCCGAGACCCTCGGCGACCCGCAGCTCCTGCGGTCCCCGGGCGGCCAACGCCTCGATGAACGTCGGTTCCGCGGCCATGGCGGCCGGGGCCGACAGCATCAGGGCGAGAGCTAGCCAGACGGCGCGCATACACGGTCTCCTTCATGCCCACCATGGGGACATGGGTCCCGCGCCGCATCCCCAGAAACTGGGGGATCAGGCCCCAGATCAGGCAAGCGCCGCCAGCAGCACCCCGACCGCCGTCGCCCCGCCGAACAGCCACTGCCAGCGGCTGATGTGCTCGGCGAACAGCCGCTTGCCGGCCAGGGCGGCGATCGGCATCTCCACCACTCCGACGGCCCGCACCAAGCCCGCCGGCGCCATGGCCAGAGCCACGAACCAGCCGGCCGAGGCCAGGGCCCCGAACAGCCCCGCCCCCAGCGACACCCGCCAGGACCGCAGCACCGACATCAGGCTGTGGCGGGCGAACAGCGCCATCCAGCTGCCCAGGGCCAGCGACTGGATGGCCTGCACCACCGCCACGGTCACCAGGGCGGCGGGGATCGGATGGCTGAGGTCCAGGGCATGGCTGGCCTGGCGAAAGGCGTTGGCGCTGACCGCGAAGCTGGCCCCCGACACGGTGCCCAGGACTGCGGCGCTCCAGTCGCGCGGCCCCTCGATCCTGCGCGGCCAGCTCAGCGCCGTCAGCCCGGCCGTGGCCAGCAGGATGCCGCCCCAGGCCGCCGGGCTCAGGTGGTCGCCGAACGCGAAAAAGCCGATCAGGGCCGCGAACGGCAGGCCGCTCTGCTGGAAGGCGGTGCCCAGCGCGAAGCTGGAGCGATGCATGGCGACCAGCAGCGCCGCGGTCGCCCCGATCTGCGCGAAAGCTCCGAGCGTCGCCCAGCCGAAGAAGGCCGGCGTGAAGCTGAGCGCATGCGACGCGACCGCCAGCGCGACGCTGGCGAAGGCGCAGGCGAAGGGCAGGCCGAACAGGAACCGCACCAGGGTCGCGCCCCACGGCCCGGAGCCGGTCATCAGGCTGCGCTGGGCGGCGTTGCGGGCCACCTGGAAGGCGGCCGCGGCGACGGTGACGGGGATCCACAGCATGTCAGGCGGCGCGGCGCGCGGCGATCACGAACCCCGAACCCCAGCCCAGCGCCTGGACGGCGAGCCGCCCGTCCCCGGCCAGCCGGGTCAGCAGTTCATCGACCCGGGCCTGATGGCCGGGCGGCCAGTTGGGCTGTGGCAGCATGTCGTCTCCGATGTAGAGGCCGCCCGGCGCCAGCAGCGCCAGGGCGTCCTCCAGCCCCTCGTATTTTCCCGGCCAGGCGTCGGCGAAGATCAGGTCGACCGAACCCGGCGGCAGGCCGCGGATATAGGCCAGGCCGTCGCCGGTGACAAAGTCCACGCGGGGGTCATCACCGAGTACGACCCGCGCCTCGCCCTGAACGGCGGCATCGTTGTCGATGCTGACCAGGCGCGCGGCCGCGTCCATGCCGTCGAGCAGCCAGGCTGTCGCCAGGCCCGTGCCGGTGCCCAGCTCCAGCAGGCGCCCACCAGGCTTGCTGCCGGCCAGCATGCGCAGCAAGGCGCCGCCCGCCGGGTCGGAGGGCATGTCGAAGCCGATCTCGGCCGTGCGTTGGACCAGTGTCGACCAGCCGGCGGGCGTCGTGATGTCGATGTGCATCGGATCTCCGATCCTGGCGCCCCGCCCCCGCCCCCACGTCCGTCATCCTCGGGCTTGTCCCGAGGACCCATCGTTGGGCAAGGCGCGAGCGCGGCCGCGCCGACCGCCGACCTATGGGCGGGCGTTCGTGCAAGCGGACGAATGGGTCCTCGGGACAAGCCCGAGGATGACGGTGGTGGATGACGACTGGGTAGCGTCAGAACCCGCTGGCGATGGCCGTTTCCGGCCGGCTCTTTTCCTTGCGGGAGAAGAGGTTGTTGAGGGCGTTGACATAGGCCTTGGCGCTGGCCGTCAGGGTGTCGGTGTCGGCCGCCTGTCCAGTGGCGATACGGCCGTCCTCCTCCAGACGCACCGAGACCTGAGCCTGGGCGTCTGTCCCCTCGGTCACCGCATGCACCTGGAACAGGCGCAGGGCGGCGGCGTGCGGTACGATCATGTGGATGGCGTTGAACACCGCGTCGACCGGCCCGTCGCCGGTGGCTTCCGCCGTCCGCTCGACTCCGTCGACATCCAGGGTCAGTTCGGCCGACTGGCCGTCGGTGCCGGCCACGACCCGCAGGCGGGCCACCCGGATCTTCTCCGAGCCGCGCGCCAGGGCGTCGTCGACCAGGGCGATGATATCGTCGTCGAAGACGTGCTTCTTCTTGTCGGCCAGTTCCTTGAACCGCACGAAGGCTTCGTTCAGGGCGTTCTGGCCCAGCTCGTAGCCCAGGGCCTTGAGCTTCTCGCGGAAGGCGTGGCGGCCCGAATGCTTGCCCATCACCAGGTTGCTGGCGCCCTGGCCGACATCCTCGGGCTTCATGATCTCGTAGGTCTCGGCGTTCTTCAGCATCCCGTCCTGGTGGATGCCGGCCTCGTGGGCGAAGGCGTTCTTGCCGACGATGGCCTTGTTGAACTGCACCGGGAAGCCGGTGATTGCCGAGACGTAGCGGCTGGCCCGGGTGATGTGCTGCGGATCGACGGCGCTGTCGAAGCCCAGGGTCTCGCCCCGTACTCGCATGGCCATGACGATCTCTTCCAGCGCCGCGTTGCCGGCCCGCTCGCCGATGCCGTTGACGGCGCATTCCACCTGGCGCGCCCCGCCCTGCACGGCAGCCAGGCTGTTGGCCACCGCCAGGCCCAGGTCGTTGTGGCAGTGGGCCGAGAAGATGACGTTGTCGGCGCCCGGGACCGTGGCGATCACGTCGCGGAACAGCTGGGCGTATTCCTCGGGATAGGTGTAGCCGACGGTGTCGGGCAGATTGATCGTCGTGGCGCCCGCCTTGATGGCCGCCTCGACGCAGCGGTACAGGAACTCGCGCTCCGTCCGTGTGGCGTCTTCCGCCGACCATTCGACGTCGCCGCACAGGTTGCGGGCGTGGCTGACCGAGGCGCTGACCGCCTCCAGCACCTGCTCGGGCTCCATCTGCAGCTTCCACTTCATGTGGACCGGGCTGGTCGACAGGAAGGTGTGGATGCGGCCGCGCGCCGCCGGCTTGATGGCCTCGGCGCAGCGGTCGATGTCGGCGGCGGCGGCGCGGGCCAGGCCGCAGACCGTGCTTTCGGTGACGATCTTGGCGATGGCCCGGACGGCTTCGAAGTCGCCGTTCGAGGCGATCGGGAAGCCGGCCTCGATGACGTCGACCCCCATCTCCTCGAGGATCTTGGCCAGCTCCAGCTTCTCATCGAAGCTCATCGAGGCGCCGGGCGACTGCTCGCCGTCGCGCATGGTGGTGTCGAAAACGATGACGCGCTGGGCGCCGGATACGATGGTACTCATGGGGTAAAATCTTTCGTCGCGAGTGGCTTGGGCGGGTGGAGCATTTTGCCCCTGGGCGACCCGCCGCGACGTATGCGCAGCTAGACGGTCATCCAGGGGCTGCTAAGCCCGAGGAGCCGAAGAAGACGCAGGGTGTCGCGCTGACGATCCATGCCGTCGATGTACCCAATCGGGGTGAATCGCGCAAGAGTTTTGCGCCTGATGCGCCGTTACGCCGCCTGCTGAGCAAGAACCTTCCGCACCGCCGGCCGCGCCCTCACCCGCTCGCGGTGTTCGTAGACTTTCGGGAACCGCCGGCAGTCCACCCCGTCGCCCTCCAGCCAGTCGGCCATGGCGAACAGGTAGAGGTCGCAGACGCTGAAATCCTCGCCCAGCACCCAGGGTCCGACGAACAGCTCCTCCTCAATGGTTTGGAAGACGCCGGCCATCGTCTCGGGCACTTTCGACCGCAGATGCTCTATGCAGGCCGGATCGTCCGCCCAGCGATAGCCGCGCATCTTGTGGGCATGCGCCACATGCACGGTCGAGGCCATGTAGGCGTTGAACGCCTGGGCCTGGGCGAAACCGAAGGGGTCGCTCGGCGCCAGCCGCGCGGCCGGATAGCTCTGGGCGATCCAGGCCAGGATGGCGACATTCTCAGTGATTACCCCTTCGTCTGTAACCAGCGCCGGCACCCGCCCCTTGGGGTTGATGGCCAGATACTGCGGCTGGCGCTGCTCCTGTTTGGAGAAGTCGACGCGCAGGGCCTGATAGGTCGCGCCCGCCTCTTCCAGGGCGAGGCGGGCGACGTCGGAGGCGGAGCCGGGCACATAGAACAGGGTCAGCATGGGCAAATCCTTTTGCCCCTCCCCTACTCCGGCCGCGTCACGATCGGGAAGTCTCCTTTCGGTGCATCGAACCAGCCGGCCATCTTCTGCAGCACCGAGAGGTCGCCCTCCGCCTTGGCCGCCCCGGAGGCGATGTGCTGGGCCAGCGGCGCGCCGGTGAACAGCGACTGCAGGTACAGGCCCCTCGGCAGCGTCAGGGTCGCGTCGGCCTTGGCGTCGGCGCTGGCCGGCCGGGCGACCAGCACCTGGTTGCGGACAGTGACCAGGAACCGCTCATTGCGCTCGGGGAAGACGAACAGCACAGCGGCGTGGGCCTCACCCACCTTCTCCGGATTCAACCGCACCGCCATCAGGTCGAAGATCATCGCCGTCGGCAGGTTGGCCACCAGGTCGCCGGCGCGGTTGGCCCCGGCGCTGGTCGGCGTCGCCGCCCGCAGCTCGGCCGCGCCAGACAGGTACATGTTGCGGCCGATGGCGCTCTCGGCCTGCCAGCCAAGCTGGTCATAGACCCGGGCCAGCCGCTCGCGGGCGTCCTTGGCGGCCGGGTCGGCCTGCACGACGTTGTTGAGCAGGGTCGCCGCCCAGGGATAGTCGCCCTCGTCATGCGCCGCCTGGGCCAGCGCCTTGACCTTGTCCGCCCCGCCCATGGCCGCGACATAGCGCCGGGCCAGGTCGGCCGGCGGGATGGGGATCAGGTTGACCGGATTGGCGTCGTACCAGCCCATGTAGCGCTGATAGACCGCCCGGCTGTTGAAGCTCATCGTGCCGTAGTAGCCGCGGTTGAACCACTGCTTAGCAAGCACGGGTGGCAGGGCGATGCGGCTGGCGATCTCGTCGCCGACATAGCCCTGGTTCATCAGCCGCACCGACTGGTCGTGCAGGTATTTGTAGGCGTCGCGATGGCTGGCCAGATAGTCGGTCAGCACCGCCCGGCCAAAGCGCGGCCAGCCATGGCTGGTGAACAGGACGTCCGAGCGGCCGGCGTAGCGCTCGATGGACTCGGTCAGGTCGTCGGCCCAGACCTTGGAGTCGCGCACCAGCGCCCCGCGCGGCGTCAGCACATTGTGCATCGTCGGGTTGGCGTTCTCGGCCATGCACAGCACCCGCCAATCGGGGAAGTAGAGGTTCATCTCGGCCGGCGCCTCGGTGCCCGGCGTGTACTGAAACTCGATCCGCACGCCGTCGATGGTCAGCATCTGGCCGGTCTCGGTGATGCTCTCGGTCGGCGGGATCAGGGTCGAGGTCCCCTTCGACACCGCCTGGCCGATGCCCGAGCTGATCTGTCCTTCCGGTCCCGGCGCCAGGCTGAAGCCGAACTGGAAGGTCGCGCGCCGGCTCATCGCCGTGCCGGCGATGACATTCTCCGACACCGCCTCTTCCAGGAAGTTCTTCGGCGCGATCACCCGCAGTTTGCCGCTGGTCAGGTCGGCCGCCTCGACCACCCCGCGGCCGCCGCCGAAGTGGTCGGTGTGGCTGTGGGTGTAGATGATGGCCACCACAGGCCGCTTGCCCAGCCTGTCGTTGGCCAGGTCCAGCGCCGCCTGCGCCACCTCGGTCGAGGTCAGGGGGTCGATGATGATCCAGCCGCTGTCGCCGGCGATAAAGGTGATGTTGGACACATCGAAGCCGCGCACCTGCCAGATGCGGTCCGACACCTTGAACAGCCCGTGGATCGACAGCAGCTGGGCCTGGCGCCACAGGCTGGGGTTCACGCTTCCCGGCGCCTCGCCCTTGATGAAGCCATAGGCCGACAGATCCCAGGCGACGCCGCCGTCAGCGCGCTTGATCAACGGATCGCTGCGCGTGGCGATGAAGCCGCGCCGGGCGAACTCGAAGTCCTGCTGGTCGGCGAACGGCAGCTGCGCCTTCAGTTTCGCCTGCGCCGCCAACGTCGAGGCCGACGGGGCTTCGGCCGCCTGGGCCAGACCGGCCAGCCCCAGGGCGAGCATCATCGCCGTCGCCGCCAATCCACGCATGGACGCCTCCCATTGTTGTTGCGGAGACGATGCCAGACCCGACCGGCGTCAATTGTTATCCGAGTTACTTTTCGCATCGCCGCGGCGGCGATCGGGCCGATCAACGGATCGTAATCGCCGCCCGTCTGGACGCCCAATCTGGGTTATGCAATGCTACCTCTAGTTGCTTTTCCACAACCCCAACCTCTCGGCGTGGCCCTCCCCCCGAAGACCGCGCCGGATCTCCTTGGAGGCGTGTATGGCGGACGTCGATATCCTGGTTGTCACCGATGACGACGGCGGTTTCCTGCAATGGACCAGCGAGGTCCCCGACCGCGCCTTCCACCTGGGCGAGTTCATGCGGGTGCTCAACGAAACTAACTGGCTGGGCTTCGACCTCAAGCCCACCCTGGCGCACCGCGACGCGCCGACTGCCAGCGACACCGCCCAGCAGATCAAGGACAGGACAGGCGCCGACGTCGTCGGCTTCCGCTTCGACGAAAACTTCCAGGTCGGCGGCCAGACCCGCACCATCGCCGACTACGACATCGTCCTGTTCTTCTCGATCGCCACCGGGGACGACGAAGAGGAGGACAAGCTGCAGGCCGAGGCCGAGGCCATCGCCAGGTTCATGGAAGACGGCGGCGGCTTCTTCGCCACCGGTGACCATTCCAGCCTGGGCTTCCCGATCTGCCACAGGATCCCCCGGGTCCGCAGCATGCGCCGCTGGTGGGGCTCGCCCGGCCCGAACGGCGAGCCCGAGGCGCCGTCGCCGGTAGGCCCCAACCGTCTCGACACCACCCGGACCGGACCGGACGGGGTGTACAATTTCGAGGACCAGTCCGACGACGTGCCGCAACCGATCGACCTCGCCTGGTACGGCGCCGGCTTCGGCGTGGTCGGCGGCTATCCGGCCAGCTTCAGCCTGCCCCATCCGGTGATGTGCTCGCCCAACGGGGCGATCAAGGTGCTGCCCGACCACATGCACGAGGGCATGTGCGAAGTACCGGACGACCTCGGCGGCCGCACCTTCATGCTCGAAGGCCAGAGCAAGCGGGAGTATCCCGACTACCAGGGCGCGCCGCTGGCCCCGGAGGTCGTCGCCGAGGGGACCGTCATCCCGGGCCACGACATCCCAGGCCTGATCCAGGAGCATGACTTCGGCGAGATCGGCATCACCGCCGCCGCCCGCTTCGGCGTGGTCGGCGTCTGGGATGGCCATCGGGTGGGCCGCGGCCGGGTGGTGGTCAGTTCCACCTGGCACCACTTCTTCAACATCAACGTCACCGGCGACCTGTTCATGACCGGCGACGTGCCGGCTTCGGACCAGCGGCTGCACGGCTTCTTCACCCTGCAGAACGGCCAGCGGCAGCCCAACGCCGACTACCGGATGATCATGCACTACTTCCGCAACATCATTTACTGGCTGATCCCCGTCACCAAGCTCAAGCCGATCTGGTGGGGCTCGATCGTCGACATCAGCAAGATGCCGCTGCTGAAGGAACAGCTGAAGCCCTGGCTGGGCTCGACCAAGGTCGCCAAGGGCGGCGTCCAGACCAAGAAGTTCAACTTCGGCCTCGGCGAATTCGACCACTGGTACAATTTCGGCTCCCTGGCCGACACCTACTTCACCCAGGTGCGCGGGGCCTGCACCAAGGCCCATGTGCGCGAGTTCCTCTACAAGCCGAAGATCCCCTGGTGGGAATGGATCATGGACTTCGGCGACCCCTGGGACCCGCTGATCAAGACGCGGCCGCCCGAGATCGACCAGTTCCACCGGTTCGGCGCCTACGGCCTGGCGCCGCGGATCGATCCGGTCCTGCGGGCCGGGCTGGGCGTGGCGGTGATGCTCGCCGCCAGGGCCAGCCAGGGTGTGCGGCGCGGGGCCTTGAGCGAGGCCCAGGTGCGTGAACTTGACGAGGCCTGGACGGCGGCGGTTCCGCAGGTCACCGCCGTGGCGCGGGCGCAGCTGGTGGCCGGCGCCAGGCTCGGCCAAGCGTTCGACAAGGCGCTGGGGGCCAGGGTCGCGGCCGGCAAGCGGCCCTGAGGCTCAGGACGGATCGCTGTCCAGCGCCGCCTGCTCGGCCTCATGCTTCTTCAGCCAGCGGCGAGCGTACCAGCCGATGGCGATCCACACCGCCACCACCCCGGCCAGGGTCAGGTAGTGCCAGACGTTGCCCTCGCCCTTGAGGCTCTGGACCAGCGAGTTGCCAGCGAAGGCGGTCAGCACGATCTTGGGAATGATCCCCAGGGCCGTGCCGGCCGCGAAATGGCGCTGGCGCATCGGTGTCACCCCGGCCGCCATGTTGACGACAATGAAGGGCGCTGACGGCACCAGCCGCACGATCAGGCTGGCCAGGAAGCCGTTCTCGCCGATCAGCGTCATGAAGCTGTTGACCCCCTTGCCGCCGAGGTCGCGCAGCAGCTTGCCGCCGAACAGCCGGCCCAACCAGAAGCCCACCTGGGCCGAAACCAGGGTGCCGATCCAGCTGTAGGTCATCCCCAGCCAGGGCCCGAAGGCGACCACGGCCGCCGCGATCAGCACGATCTGCGGCACGCCCAGGAAGGCCAGCACCGCGAAGGCCCCCACCGCCACCGGCAGGCCCCAGATGCCGTGCACCGAGCCCAGCCAGCCCTCGACCGTCGTCTCGCCGTCCAGCCCCATCAGCGGCGCGCCGAATAGGAAGACCAGGCCGACGCCGCCGAACAGCACGAAGCTGACCGCCACCGAGCGCCAGGCGCGGGCGTCCATGTTGAGGACGAAGTTGAGGAAGGCCTTCATACGGGCGAAGGCGTCGCCGATTGCGGCAATGGGGTCAAGGGAAGGTTGTGCGGCGCGGACCGGGCTCTGGTTGGGGGCGGCGTAGCGCATGACGTCTCCTGCGGCCCCGAACCGCATCAACCGGTCCGGCGGCGGAGGGTTCCGCCAGGACCAGCAAGGCTTTGGCGCCCTGTGACTTTGCCGCTACGGTCCCGCCATGAACCTCCTCGGCGTCTCCGGCAGCCTCAGGGCCGCCTCCTTCAACACCACCCTGCTGCATGCGGCCCAGGACCTGCTGCCCGACGGCGTCACCCTGACGCTCCACGGCCTGCACGACCTGCCGCTGTTCAACCAGGACGTCGAGGCGGCCGGCGATCCCCCCGCCGTTACCGCCTGGAAGGAGGCCATTCGCGCCGCCGACGGCATCCTCTTCGCCTGTCCCGAGTACAACGCCGGCATCACCGGCGTGCTCAAGAACGCCATCGACTGGGCCAGCCGCGGCCCGTCCGCCCCGCTGACCGGCCAGATCGCCTGCATCGTCGGCGCCAGCCCCGGCATGACCGGCAGCGCCCGCGCCCAGGACCAGCTGCGCCTCATCCTGCGCCGCACCCTGACCCACGTCGCCCCGCTGGGCGAGGTGCTGGTCTTCCAGGCCCACACCAAGATCACCGATGGCCGGCTGACCGACGAGAAGACCACCGCCTTCCTCGGCGCCCACCTGAACGCCTTCGTCGAGGAGGTCAGGGCCCGGCGCCCATAGCTTTCCGGTCGGACCTTGCAAAGAAAATGCACGGCTTGCCGTGTTGCGATGCAACAACCCCGCGCGTAAGACGGCGCCAATCCTGAAAGCCCGCAATCCCAGAGGAGTCCTAACCGATGTCGCTCGAATCCGCCGCTCTGGCCCGCGTGAAGCCGTCCGCCACCATCGCGGTCACGGCGAAAGCCCGCCTGCTGCAGCGCGAGGGTCGCAACGTCATCGGCCTGGGCGCCGGCGAGCCCGACTTCGACACCCCGGAAAACATCAAGCAGGCGGCCATCGCGGCGATCAACGCCGGCAAGACCAAGTACACCGACGTCGACGGCATCCCGGAGCTGAAGGAAGCCATCTGCGCCAAGTTCGCGCGCGAGAACGGCCTGACCTACAAGCCCAGCCAGATCAACGTCTCGCCGGGCGGCAAGCCGGTCATCTACAACGCCTTCGTCGCCACCCTGAACCCGGGTGACGAGGTGGTCATCCCGACGCCCTACTGGGTCTCCTACCCGGACATGGTCTACCTGGCCGGCGGCGAGCCGCGCTTTGTCCAGACCAGCGCCGCCACCAACTTCAAGGTCCAGCCGGAAGCCCTCGAGGCGGCCATCACCCCGCGCACCCGCTGGGTGCTGCTCAACAGCCCCTCCAACCCCTCGGGCGCCGCCTACACCCGCGCCGAGCTGCGCGCGATCGGCGAGGTGCTGCTGCGCCATCCGCAGGTCTGGATCCTGACCGACGACATGTACGAGCACCTGGTGTTCGACGACTTCGAGTTCACCACCATCGCCCAGGTCGTGCCCGAGCTCTACGACCGCACCCTGACCATGAACGGCGTCTCCAAGGCCTACAGCATGACCGGCTGGCGCATCGGGTACGCCGGCGGCCCCGAGCCGCTGATCAAGCTGATGGGCAAGGTGATGAGCCAGTCGACCTCCAACCCCTCCTCCATCTCGCAATGGGCGGCGGTCGAGGCGTTGAACGGGCCGCAGGACTTCATCAAGCCGAACGCCAAGCTGTTCCAGGAGCGCCGCGACCTCGTCGTCTCGATGCTCAACCAGGCCAGCGGCATGCACTGCCCGACCCCGGAAGGCGCCTTCTACGTCTATCCCTCGGTGGCCGAACTGATCGGCCGGACCGCCCCGACCGGCAAGGTCATCACCGATGACGAGGCCTTCGCCAGCGAGCTGTTGGAGTCCGAAGGGGTGGCGGTGGTGCATGGTGCGGCGTTTGGCCTCTCCCCCCACTTCCGGATCAGCTACGCCACCTCGAACGCCGTGCTGGAAGACGCCTGCGGCCGGATTCAGAGGTTCTGCGGCGCGGTGCGGTAAACGGGCTCCTCGGATCGGGGTTACCCACCAGTCACATCTCCGCGACAAATCGCCTTAGGAAAGGTTTGGGTAAGCAACTCGCCTGAAGGGTGTGCGCGACTCGCGTTATTGACGAGCCGTTCAAAAAAATTCCCTGAGGGAACGCACCCATGCCTTTCACCGCAGTCGTCGCACTCAGCTCCCTCGACGGGACCACGGGGTCCCAGATCACCGGCGAAGCGGCCAGCAACTACGCCGGCCAGTCGATCGCCAATGTCGGCGACATCAACGGTGACGGCATCGACGATTTCGCCATCGGCGCCACCGGCGTCGGCGGCGCCAGCCAGGGGGCGGTCTATGTCGTGTTCGGCACGGCCTCGGGCTTCCCGGCCAACTACAGCCTGACCAGCATCGACGGGACCACCGGCTTCCAGATCAACGGCGGCGAATACGCCCAGGACTTCGTCGGCGTCTCGGTCGCCGGCGCGGGCGACGTCAACAACGACGGCATCGACGACCTCATCGTCGGCGCTTCGGGCGGCGACCCGGACGGCGGCGGCTCGGGCGCGGCCTATGTGATCTTCGGCAAGAACGTCGCCGTCGACGGCGCCTTCGCCAGCGACATCGCCACCTCCAGCCTGACCGGCACGACCGGCTTCCAGATCAGCGGCACCAACGGCGGCGACGGCCTCGGCTTCTCGGTCGCCCTGGGCGACTTCAACGGCGACGGCATCGAGGACATGCTGGTCGGCGCCAACCAGGCCGACAGCTACCGCGGCGCCGGCTACGTGATCTTCGGCAAGGACACCGCCGTCAACGGCGCCTTCGCCGGCAACATCGACGTCGCCACCCTCGACGGCACGACCGGCTTCAAGATGCCGGCCATCAGCAGCTACGACTACGTCGGCACCTCGGTGGCCAACGCCGGCGACATCAACGGCGACGGCATCGACGACATCGCCATCGGGGCCATGGGCCTCGACCCCAATGGCTCCAACTCCGGCGGCGCCTATATCGTCTTCGGCAAGAATACCGGCTTCACCGCCTCGGTCAGCCTCAGCGCCCTGACCGGGGCCGACGGCTTCCGCATCGCAGGCTTGGCGGCGGGCGACCAGGCCGGCATCAGCGTCTCGGCCGCCGGCGACATCAACGACGACGGCGTCGACGACGTTATCATCGGCGCCAACGGCCTGACCAACAACGGCGGGGCCTTCGTGGTCTTCGGCCGCAACACCGCCGTGGCCGGCGACTTCGCCAGCAGCGTCAATGTCTCCTCCCTCGACGGAACCAACGGCATCCGCATCGACGGCGAGACCTCGGGTGACAACCTCGGCATCCGGGTGACGGGACTGGGCGACGTCAACGGCGACGGCATCGACGACTTCGGCTTCGGCGCCACCGGCAAGGACGACAACGGCTCCAACGCCGGCGCCGCCTACGTCATCTTCGGCCAGAGCACCTGGGGCGCCACCGTGTCGCTCGCCGGGCTGGACGGGACCAACGGCTTCCAGATCAACGGCGAGGCCGCCGGCGACAACCTCAGCCGCATCGCCGGCTTCGGCGACTACAACGACGACGGCGCGATGGACGTCCTCGTCAGCACCTCCTTCCACGACGCCGGCGGCAACAACGCCGGCGCGGCCTGGATCATCTACGGCCTTCCCGCCGCCGGTGGCATGGTCGGCACGCCTGGCGCCGACGACCTGAGCGGCACGGCGGGCGCCGACATCGCCGACGGCGGGGCCGACAAGGACATCCTCCGCGGCCTCGGCGGCGACGACATCCTCGCCGGCGGCGACGCCAACGACCAGATCTTCGGCGGCGACAACGACGACCTCCTCAGCGGCGACGCCGGCGGCGACATTCTCTACGGCGACGCCGGGGTCGATGAACTGAACGGCGGTGACGGGTCCGACAAGCTGTTCGGCGGCACGGGGGCCGACCAGCTCAACGGCGGCATCGGCAACGACCGCATGGACGGCGAAGCCGACATCGATACCCTCAACGGCGGGGCCGGCAACGACTACCTCGACGGCGGGGCCGGCGCCGACGTCATGACCGGCGGGACCGACAACGACGTCTACATCGTCGACGACGCCGGCGATCAGACCATCGAGAACGCCGCCGAAGGCTATGACATCGTACGCACGGCGCTCGACGGCTGGGTGTTGGCGACCAATCTCGAGGGCCTGGAGCTGCAGGGCTCGGGCGACATCGACGGGACCGGCAACGCCGGGGCCAACAACCTGCAGGGCAATGCCGGCGGCAACACCCTGTCGGGCCTGGCCGGGGTCGACACCATCAACGGCAACGACGGCGACGACTTCATCATCGGCGGGGCCGGCAACGACCTGCTGCGGGGCGGCACGGGGACGGACGCCTTCGTCGTCGCCCACGCCTTCGGCGCCACCCTGGAGACCGACCAGATCTACGACTTCAGCGACGCCGAGGGCGACATCCTCGACTTCTCGGGGGCCTTCGGCGGCATCCTGACCGAGGTCGGCGCCTTCACCAAGACGGCCGGCGAGATGACGGTCAGCTTCGCGGGCGGCATCACCACCGTGAAGCTGGACATCAACGGCGACGGCAAGGCCGACTACCAGGTCAAGATCAACGGCGACGTCACCGGCGACACCGGCGACTGGATTCTCTAGCCGGCTACTGCGGCGGGGGCAGTCCATAGCGCCCGTCGCAGGCCCGCACCTCGGCGAACAGCGGTTCGGCCGGCGCCGACTTGTCGATCAGGATGGCCTTCACCCGCGTCTCGGCGGCGGCCTGCACATCCTTGCCGATGACCAGCCGGTCCAGCTTGGGATTGGCGCCGGCGTACCGCAGCAGCGCTCCGTCGGCCCGCTGGAACAGCAGGCCAGCCAGCGGCGGATTGCCCTGGTTGCCGTAGGACAGGGCCAGGTAGGACACCGCGCAACTTCTGTCATCGACCACCGGCCCCTTGGCCACCGGCGGCGGCGCGGGCTTGGGCGGTGGCTTGGCGGCCGACGGTCCGGCGACCGGACCCAGGACCGGCTTGAAGCCGAACGCGGCGTCGCAGCGCGCCGCCACCGCCAGCACCTCGCGCACCGGCTTCGGATCGCCGTCGATGCTCGCCTTCAGCAGCATGGCCACGAAGTTGTCGCTGTAGGCGCCCCAGTCCTCGGCCTGATAGTCGGCGACAACCTTGTCGATCTCCGGAGCCGAGGCGCGGGCGTCGAAGTTGATCGCCTCGAAGTTCGCCGTCGCCCGAACCTCCGGCCAACGCTGGCTCAGCGAGGCCTTCTGAATATGCAGGGCGTCATAGACCCCCTGGCAGGTCGGCCCATCGGCCTTCCAGTCCTCAGCCGCCATCGCCGGCGAGCCGACTGCAACCATCGCCGCCGCCACGGCCCCACCAATCCGGATCATTCCGTCACTCCCGCTACCCGGCCTGCTTAGGCTGGTCCCAGCGAGCGCACATCCTCGGATTGGGGGGCCGCGGCGGCGGCGCGGCGGCTAGTGCTTTTCGCGCCAGGCGGCCTTGGCCGCTTCGGCGGTCAGGCTGAGCTTCACCGTCTCGCTGCGTTCGTCGACATAGTCGACCCAGCTCAGCGGGATCATGTGGTGCTTGAAGCCGCCGGCCAGGTCCAGCTTGGCCAGCTCGATGTCGGTCCCGACCACATGGTCGACGCGGCCGACGTGTTTTTCGTCCGAGCCGATGACTTCCATATGTTCGCGAATGGCGGTGGCGTCGGTCATGGCGATACTCCCGGTACAGGTTGTGGGAGCGACTACAACGGCTGTCGGCGCGGAGGGTTTCGCGTTAGTTTCCGCCCATGGCGGACGTGATCAACCTCAACAAGGCCCGCAAGGCCAGGGCCCGGGCGGCGGGCAAGCAGGCGGCCGTGGAGAACCGGGCGAAGTTCGGCCGCACGGGCGCGGACCGGTCGCTGGAAGCGGCGCGCAAGGCCAAGGCCGAGCAGACGCTGGACGGCGCGAAACGGTCTGACGACTAGCATCCCTTCTCCCGCTTGTCGGGAGAAGGTGGCCCCCGTAGGGGGTCGGATGAGGGCAGCACCGGCCTTCGAAGACCAAACCAACACACGAAAAAAGGCAGCCCAGCCGCCGCCGGTGCTGCCCTCATCCGTCGGCTACGCCGACACCTTCTCCCGACAAGCGGGAGAAGGGCCACCAGTGGTCGTCACTCCACCCCCAGCTTCGCCTTCAAGATCGCGTTCACCGCCGCCGGATTGGCCTTGCCGGCCATCTCCTTCATCACCTGGCCGACGAACCAGCCGATCGCCTGCGGCTTGGCCTTCACGGCCTCCGCCTGCCCAGGGTTGGCGGCGATCAGCTTCTCGACCACGGCCTCGATGGCGCCGGTGTCGGTGACCTGTTCCAGACTCCTGGCGCTGACGATAACGTGCGGGTCACCCTCGCCGGCCTTCATGAACTCGAAGACCTCCCGAGCGATCTTCGACGAGATTTTTTGACCGATCTGCAAGTCCGCAAGAGACGAGATATGATCCGCCGAGATCACGACGTTGGCTTGAGGCGGCGTCACGGTGATTGAAGGCAATGGCGCGACAACCAAAACGTCACCATCCGGCCGTCGCTCGATTCGAACACTGGCGTCGGCGTTCATCCACGTCGAGAATTCTTGCGTAACGGTGTTGGCGACGAGCTTTGCCTTCACGGCGTCAGCATCCTTGGCAGCGCGCTCAAACAGGGCAGCTTTGTCAGCATCCCCGGTCAGCACGCCGGCGTCGTACGGCGACAGGCCATACTGGCTTTGCAGCCGCGCCTTCTTGGCGTCGGGCAGTTCCGGCAGACCGGCCTTGATCTCGTCCACCCAGGCCTGCTCGATCTCCAGCGGCAGCAGGTCCGGATCGGGGAAGTAGCGATAGTCGTGCGCCTCCTCCTTCGACCGCATCGAGCGGGTCTCGACCTTGACCGGGTCGAACAGGCGGGTCTCCTGGTCGATCTTGCCGCCGTCCTCGAGGATCTCGATCTGACGCCGCGCCTCATGCTCGATCGCCATCTGGATGAAGCGGTAGGAGTTGACGTTCTTGATCTCGCAGCGCGTGCCCAGGTGCTTGAAGTCGCCGCTGGCGCGGAAGGCCTCATAGCCGCCGGCCCGGCAGACCGAGACGTTGACGTCGGCCCGCAGGTTGCCCTTCTCCATGTCGCCGTCGCAGGTGCCCAAGGTCACCAGGATGGCCCGCACCTTCTTCACATAGGCCGCCGCCTCGGCCGAGGTGCGGATGTGCGGCCGCGAGACGATCTCCATCAGCGCCGTGCCCGAGCGGTTCAGGTCGACGTAGGTGGCGTTCGGGTCGAGGTCGTGGATCGACTTGCCGGCGTCCTGCTCCAGGTGCAGCCGCTCGATGCCGACCGTGAAGGTCGTGCCGTCGTCGCGTTCGACGATGACCTCGCCCTCGCCGACGATCGGCTGATCGAACTGGCTGATCTGATAGCCCTGCGGCAGGTCGGGGTAGAAGTAGTTCTTGCGGTCGAACCGGCTCTTCAGGTTGATCTGGGCGTTGAGGCCCAGCCCCGTCCGCACCGCCTGCTCGACGCAGTATTTGTTGAGCACCGGCAGCATGCCGGGCATGGCCGCGTCGACGAGCGAGACCTGCTCGTTCGGCCCGGCCCCGAAGCCGACGGCCGCGCCGCTGAACAGCTTGGAGTTCGACGCCACCTGGGCGTGGATCTCCAGCCCCATGACGATTTCCCAGTCGCCGGTGCGACCTTTGATGGTTGTGGTCTTCTCAGACATCAGATTTCGCCATTCTCGAACATCTTCAAGATGATGTCCGTGTTGGTTTCATTCAACTCGGTCAGCACTTTAGCCAAACCATATTCACCTCGAGCCACCGCGACGGCGCCCAGAACGACGGGCAATCCGGCCGCTGATTGAGCAGAGGTCGCCGCCTCCGCCGCCAAACTGCCCAGTCGCTTGATCGCCGCGAAATAGGCCTCGTGCAGCGGTTCGGGAACCTCAAAGCCGCGCTCATGCCGGCTGATCTCGATCATGGTCGGCAGATGGAAGTAGCTGTCGCTCGCATCCCTAGGCGCGCCACTCAGGGCCTCAACGATCCTTGGGGTCGCGGCGAAGGAAGCCGAATAGACATCGCCCTGATGGCAGAGCGAGCTCCAAAGATCTTCCCAGGGCTCAGCGCCTTCCGACGGGAAGTTGCTCAATTCATCCAGCATCGCCGGAATATCATCGGCAGCCCCGTAGGCGTGCGTAAGGGTGCTCCAGTTGGCTGCCGCGAGAGGCGCACCGTCCGTCACCACCACTTCTCCGCCTTGGCCCGGAAGCCCGCCGCCTTCTCGATCGCGCCCGCCACCGAGAACACCGTCCCCTCGTCCAGCGCCTTGCCGATCAGCTGCAGGCCAAGCGGCAGTCCTTGCGCGTCCAATCCGGCCGGCACGCTGATCGACGGCAACCCAGCCAGGTTGGTCGTCACCGTGAAGACGTCGTTCAGGTACATGGCGATCGGATCGGCGTTCCGCTCGCCCAGGGCAAACGCCGCCGACGGGGCCGTCGGGGTCAGCAGCACGTCGCAGGTTTCCCAGGCCCGGTCGAAGTCCTCGGCGATCCGGCGACGCACCTTCTGGGCCTTCAGGTAGTAGGCGTCGTAATAGCCGGCGCTCAGCACATAGGTGCCGATCAAAATCCGCCGTTTCACTTCCGCGCCAAAGCCTTGCGCCCGGGTGTTCTCGTAGATCTCGGTGAGGTTCTTCCCCTCCGCCCGCAGCCCGTAGCGCATGCCGTCATAGCGGGCGAGGTTGGAGGAGGCCTCGGCCGGGGCGACGATGTAGTAGGCCGGCAGGGCGTATTTGGTGTGCGGCAGGGATACCTCGACGATCTCGCAGCCGGCCTCGCGCAGCCAGGCGACGCCGTCTTCCCACAGTTTCTCGATCTCGGCCGGCATGCCGTCGACGCGGTATTCCTTCGGCACCCCGACCCGCAGGCCCTTCACCGACCGGCCGACAAAGCTCGCGAAATCAGGCGTCTCCACCGGCAGGCTGGTGCTGTCCTTGGGATCGTGCCCAGCCATGGAGGTCAGCAGGATGGCCGCATCCTCGACCGTCTTGGCGATCGGCCCGGCCTGGTCGAGCGAAGACGCGAACGCCACCACGCCCCAGCGCGAGCAGCGCCCGTAGGTCGGCTTGATCCCGACCGTCCCCGTGAACGCCGCCGGCTGGCGGATCGAGCCGCCGGTGTCGGTCGCCGTGGCGCCCAGGCACAGGTCCGCCGCCACCGCCGAGGCCGAGCCACCGGAGCTGCCGCCCGGGGTCAGCGCCTGGTTGCCGCCCTTGATCTTCCAGGGGTTCACCACCGGCCCGAAGGCGCTGGTTTCGTTGGACGAGCCCATGGCGAACTCATCCATGTTCAGCTTGCCCAGCATGACCGCGCCGTCGCCGAACAGATTGGCGGTGACGGTGCTCTCATAGGGCGGCTTGAAGTCGCCGAGGATTTTCGAACAGGCCGTGGCCCGCACGCCCTCGGTGCAGAACAGGTCCTTGATGCCCAGCGGCGCGCCTTCCAGCGGCCCGGCCTCGCCCGAGGCGATGCGGGCGTCCGAGCGGGCGGCCATCTCGAGGGCCTTCTCGGGCGTCTCGAGGACAAAGGCGTTCAGCGGCCGCGCGGCCTCGACGGCGGCGACGTGCGCTGTGGTCAGCTCGACGGCCGAAAACCGTTTGGCCTTCAGCCCTTCCAGCGCGCCCTTAAGGGTGAGGGAGGTGAGCTCGGACATCTATTCCACCACCTTGGGCACGACGAAGAAGCCGTCGATCGTCTTGGGCGCGTTCAGCACCACCTTGGCCACGCGATCGCCGTCGGTGACCACGTCCTCGCGCAGCGGCAGGGTCGCGGCCACGGCCGAGGTCATCGGCTCGACGCCGTCGGTGTCCACTTCGCCCAGCTGTTCGATCCATTGCAGGATGCCGCTGATTTCCTGGGCCATCGGCTCCAGGGCCTCTTCGGGAACAGCAATCCGGGCGAGACGGGCGACCTTGCGCACCGTGGCGGCGTCAACGGCCATTGGCCAAACTCCAGTCGAAACGAGAGGCGGTGGTTAGCCGCCGGGGGACTGCTTTGACAAGGAAAACCGGCCGGAATGGCCGCCTTCCACGCCGATAGTGACCCTTGCGGCGCCCTGGCGGCGTTTGACGCGCCCTTCCCCCACGCCTACAGCCCGCCCATGGCCATCCTCGACCTCCTCGACCTGCCGGCCGCCCTGCCGCAGTACGCGCCGATCGTCGGCCTCGACCCGGGCGAAAAGACCATCGGCGTCGCCGTCTCCGACATCACCCGCACGGTGGCCAGCCCCCTCGATGTCATCCGCCGCGAGAAGTTCACCCAGGACGCCGCCGCCCTGTTCAAGCTGATGGAGAGCCGCGGGGCGCTCGGCATCGTTATCGGCCTGCCGGTCAACATGGACGGCACGGAGGGCGTCCGCTGCCAGTCCAACCGCGCCCTGGCCCGCAATCTGCTACGCCTGCGCGACATCCCCATCGCCTTCTGGGACGAACGCCTGTCGACGGCGGCGGTGACCCGCGTGCTGATCGACGAGCACGACGTCAACCGCAAGAAGCGCGGTCAGGTGGTGGATAAGCTGGCCGCGACCTGGATCCTGCAAGGCGCGCTGGAACGGCTGCGGAACGCTCAAGTTCCTCCTCCGGGGGCGTAGCCCACGGGGGAGGGGGACCGCCGCCGCGACTCAGCGGCGGGGGGGGGGGGGGGGGGGGGGGGGGGGGGGCCCTAAGTCGGGCCGGCGGTCCCCCTCCCCCGTCGCTGCGCGCCGGAGGAGGAACTGCCTACCCCGCCACCCGCACCATCCGCTTGCCGACATTCTCCCCGGCCAGCAGGCCGATCAGCGCGCCCGGCAGGCTCTCCAGCCCTTCGAGCACGTCCTCCTGCACCTTCAGCTGGCCGCTCTTCGTCCAGCCCTGCAGGTCGGCCATTGCCTGGTCGTTCCTGTCGGCGAAATCACTGACGATGAAACCGCGCATGACCAGCCGCTTGGTGACAATCAGGCCCGGCACCCCGCGCGGCCCGAACGGCGCGGCGCTGTCGTACTGCGACACCGCCCCGCAGCAGGCGATCCGCCCGTGCACGTTCATCTGGAACAGGCAGGCCTCGAGGATCTCGCCGCCGGTGTTGTCGAAATAGACGTCGATGCCATTCGGCGCGGCGGCCTTCAGGTCCTTGAACAGGTTACCGCCCTTGTAGTCGACCGCCGCATCGAACCCGAACTCGTCCTTCAGCATCTGGCACTTGGCGGACCCGCCGGCGATGCCGACCACCCGGCAGCCCTTGATCTTGGCGATCTGGCCTACGAACAGGCCGACCGAACCCGCCGCCGCCGATACCACCACCGTCTCCCCGGCCTTGGGCAGTCCGCACTCCAGCAGGCCGAAATAGGCCGTCAGCCCGGCCACGCCATAGACGCTCAGGAGATTGGTCAGCGGCTCGATCCGCGGCAGTTTCGCCAGCCGCTTACCCGGCAGCACCGCGTACTCCTGCCAACCGGTGTCGGCGAACACCAGGTCGCCGGGTTTGAGGTTGTCGGCCTTCGAGCTCACCACCTCGGCCAGCGCCCCGCCGGCCATCACGTCGCCCGCCTGCAAGGCCGAGCGATAGGTCGCCCCTTGCATCCAGGCGCGGTTGGCCGCGTCGAGACTGACGTACAGCACCTTCAGCAGCACCTCGCCGTCCCCCGGCGAGCCGACCGTCCCCTCATTCTGCCGGAAGTGCGTGGGCTCCAGCTTGCCCTTGGGCAGGTCGGCGAGGACGATCTGGCGATTGGCGGTCATGGCGGCGCTCCCTGTTTTCACCAGCTTGGCGCCGCAGGTCGCCCAAGAGAACCCCTTCTCCCGCTTGTCGGGAGAAGGTGGCCCCCGAAGGGGGTCGGATGAGGGCAGCACCAGCGTTCGACGGTTGGCGCGGCTCAGATTGCCTCCCGCCGGCGCTGCCCTTGTGTGTTTGCGATCTGTCATTGTGCCGATTGCGGGCGGTCGTAGCAGCGACCGCCCGCGACG
>NZ_JBXASF010000009.1:0-14294 GCF_058809015.1 Caulobacter sp. GW821-FHT11A05
ATCGACTTGACCCGCTCGCAAAGTGTCAGCCATGTCCCCGAACAGGTGTCCGCTATGTCCCCGGGCTGAACAACAAGCCCTAGGATGACGGTAGCCGTTGGGGGTGGGGCAAAAGAAAAAGGCCGCCAGTCGCCCGGCGGCCTTCATCAAACTCTTCGAAACCGCGCGCCTACCGGCCCGGGGGCTTCTTCGGGGCGGCGATCAGGCCTTCGCGCTGGGCGCGCTTGCGGGCCAGCTTGCGGGCGCGACGAACAGCCTCGGCCTTTTGGCGGGCGCGCTTTTCCGACGGCTTTTCATAGTGGACGTGGCGCTTCATCTCGCGGAACGAGCCTTCGCGCTGCATCTTCTTCTTCAGGGCCTTAAGCGCCTGGTCGACATTGTTGTCGCGGACGAAAATCTGAACCAGGGGTATCTCTCCTTCGGCTGCCCGCCGCACGCCTGCGCGGCAGGGCGGTCGAAAACAAATATCTGCGGACCCCGACAGGGAAACCCGGTCGGAGCAAGGCGCGCGGGATAGCAGAGGGAGGCGGCCTTGTCCACGGTGCGGCGCCAATCAATGAGTCGGATCAACAGCTTGTCGCCAGCCCGCCACAGAGACGTATAGAGTGACGACCATGACCGCCGCCGCCGAAACCCCCTCCAGCAGCAGAGATTGGGCCTCCGAAACCGAGGCTCGCGTCCTTGATGAGGCGCTGCCGCTGTGCGTCCATATGGGCTGGACCCGGCCGATGGCCCTGGCGGCCGGGCGCAAGGCCGGGCTGACGGCCGGCGAGACCGATCTGTTGCTGCCGCACGGGCCGCGGGACCTGGCCGCCCTGCTGTCGCGCCGTCATGACGCCGCCGCCCTGGCCGCCCTGCCGGACCCGGCGTCCCTGAAGATTCGCCAGCGCATCCGCGCCGCCGTCGAGGCGCGGCTGGAGGCGGCAAGCTCTGATCGCGAGGCGCTGCGGCGTTGGGCGGGGTATCTGAGCCTGCCCCTGAACCTGCCGCTGGCCTTGCGGCTGGTCTGGGAGAGCGCCGATGTGCTGTGGCGCTGGGCCGGGGATACGGCGACCGACGAGAACCACTATTCGAAGCGGGCCATTCTGTCGGCGATCCTGGTTTCGACCTTGGCCATCGACCTGGCCTCGGGGCGGGAGGCGGCGCTCAGTTCCCTCGACGCCCGTATCCAGAACGTCATGGACTTCGAGAAGTGGAAGGCGGGCCTGAAACCGGCCGACCTGGCCCGCGAGGTGGCCGGAGCGTTGGCGTCGATCCGCTACGGGCGGCCGTGACGGTCGTCGTGCGACCGGCGGCGGCCGGGGAGCGGCCGCTGATCGAAGGGCTGATGCAGCTCTACATCCATGACTTCTCCGAGCTGGAACCGGCCGGGTCGGATCGCTTCGATGTCGATGAGACGGGCCGGTTCGAGGATTACCCGCTGGGTCCCTATTGGCGGGATGAGGGCCATTGGCCGCTGCTGATCGAGGTCGGCGGTAAACCGGCCGGGTTCGCCCTGGTCAACCAGGGGAGCCATCGCGGGGCGGTGAATGCCCGGCACATGGGCGAGTTCTTCGTGGCGCGGAAGTTTCGCAAGGGCGGGGTTGGGACCGAGGCGGTGAGGCAGGTGTTCGCGCTGCATCCCGGGCAGTGGGAAGTGGCGGTCGTCGAGCGGAATGCGGCCGCGAAGGCGTTCTGGGCGCGGGCGATCCAAGCGGCGGGCGGGCGCGAGATTGTCTGCCATCAGGGCGACGGCCTGCAGTGGACGGGACCGATCTGGGCCTTCGCCGTCTAACCCATCACCGCTCATGCTCGCGAAGGCGAGCATCCATGCGCCTTTGCAATGGGGGGGCGATGCATGGACCCTCGCCTTCGCGAGGGTGGGCGGTGGATTGGGTGAGGGCTATACGGGCCCCCGCATCCTGTTCACATGGCCCATCTTGCGGCCGGCCACCGTTTCGCGCTTGCCATACAGGTGCAGCCGCGCGTCGGCGTCGGCGGCCAGTTTGGCCCAGGCCTCGGCTTCCTCGCCCAGCAGGTTGAGCATCTCCACCCGGGCCAGGGCGGCGGTCGAGCCCAGCGGCCAGCCGGCGACAGCGCGGATGTGCTGTTCGAACTGGTCGACGGCGCAGCCGTCCTGGGTCCAGTGGCCGGTGTTGTGGACGCGGGGGGCGATCTCGTTGACCAGCAGCTGGCCGTCGGCCAGCTGGAACAGTTCGACGCCCATGACCCCGACATAGTCCAGGCCATCCATGATCTGCAGGGCGATGCGTTCGGCCTGGTCGAACAGGGCCTGGTCGGCGGCGGCGGGCGCCACCGTGCGGCGCAGGACGCCGCCCTCGTGGTGGTTCTCGCCGAGCGGATAGACGGCCGTCTCGCCGTCGCGGCCGCGGGCGGCGATCACCGACAGCTCGCGCACGAAGTCGGCCCGGGCCTCGAGGATGGCCGGCTTGCCACCGATCGTGTCGAAGGCCGCCGCCTCGTCGGCCAGCTTCTCGATCCAGAGCTGGCCCTTGCCGTCGTAGCCCTCGCGGCGGGTCTTCAGGAGGCAGGGATGGCCCAGCTCCTGGGCGGCGGCGGGGATGTCGGCGGCGGCGTCGATGGCGGCGAAGGCGACGGTCGGGGCGCCGACGGCGGCCAGGTAGGTCTTTTCGCTGACCCTGTCCTGGGCGACGGCCAGGGCCATCGGGCCGGGGGCGACGCATGCGCCCAGGTCGATCAGGGCGTCGACCGTGGCGGCCGGGACGTTCTCGAACTCATAGGTGATGACGTCGCAGAGGCGGGCGAAGGCGGCCAGGCTGACCGGCTCGTCATAGGGGGCGACGATGGTTTCGCGGACGACGCGGGAGGCCGGGCTGTCCTCGTCGGGGGTGTAGATGACCACGTCGAGGCCGAGGCGGGCGGCGGCCAGCGCCAGCATCCGTCCCAGCTGCCCCCCGCCCAGGATGCCGATGGTCGATCCGGGAGGCAGGGGGAAAGTCATCAGTCCTCCACGGTCTCGGCGACCGCCTGGGTCTGGCGGTCGCGGAAGGCGGCGAGCCGCACCGCCAGGGCTTCGTCCGACAGGGCGAGGATCTGGGCGGCCAGCAGGCCGGCGTTCTTGGCCCCCGCGACGCCGACCGCCAGGGTCGCCACCGGGATGCCGCCCGGCATCTGGACGATGGACAGCAGACTGTCGAGGCCGTTCTGCAGCTTGCTCTCGACCGGCACGCCCAGCACCGGCAGGTCGGTCATCGAGGCGGTCATGCCCGGCAGATGGGCGGCGCCGCCGGCCCCGGCGATGATCACCTTGATGCCGGCCGCCTTGGCGCCCTTGGCGAATTCGTAGAGGCGGTCGGGGGTGCGGTGGGCCGAAACCACCTTGGCCTCATAGGCCACGCCGAGCGCGTCGAGGCTGTCGGCCGCATGCTTCATCGTCGGCCAGTCGGACCGACTGCCCATGATGATCGCCACCGGCGCTGCTGCGCTCATGTCGGATTCCCTGCTCAATGGCCACGGGTGAAGGGCGCGAAGTATAGCAGCCCTTGTTGCGCCGCAACCGATGGATCAGAATCATCGTTGGGTGGGGTGAGGTGATTCTGACATGAAGATATCCGGCGCGAGAGCGGAGGCCTTTTCGGCGATCCGCCGGCGCGCCCTGACCGCGGCCGGCGCCCAGGCGACCGGCGCGCCGTCGGCGGCTGACGAGGCGGGGTTCCTGGGGCTGACCGAAGCCGAGCTGACCCCCAGCGTGCAGGGGGCGCTGAAGACCCTGCTGGGCGAGATCGACGACCTGCGCGGCGAGGTCGGCCGGCTCAAGGGCCAGCTGAGCGAGATGGAAGGCCTGGCCGACCGCGATGTGCTGACCCCGGTGCTGAATCGGCGGGCCTTCATGCGGGAACTGGGCCGGATCTCGACCTTCGCGGCGCGGTATGGGGCCGACGCCAGCCTGGTCTATTTCGACCTCGACGGCTTCAAGAGCGTCAACGACCGCTTCGGCCATGCGGCCGGCGATGCGGCGCTGAAAGCCGTGGCCGAGCGGCTGGTGGCCAATGTGCGTGACAGCGACATCGTCGGGCGGCTGGGCGGCGACGAGTTCGCGGTCATCCTGGTGCAGGCCGACCTGGCGACGGCCAAGGCCAAGGCCGAGCGGCTGGTCAAGGTGATCGAGAGCACGCCGGTGCAGTTCGGCGACTGGTCGGCCCCGCTGCACATCACCGCCGGGGTGCGCCAGATCGAGCCCGGCGCCGACCCGGAAACCGCCCTCGCGGAAGCCGACGCCACCATGTACGTGCGCAAGCGCGAGCGCGGCGAGGACTAATCCCTCCCTGTCATCCTTCGGTCCCCCGGCGAAAGCCGGGGGATCCGGAGGACCCACCCGTAAGCCTGGCGGCTGGAGCTTGGGGAGTAGGCGTTGGCGATCGTGGCGGAGCGGAGAATCCAGCTGGTTCCGCCCTTGCCGTAGGTCCTCCGGATTGGCTCCGCCAACCGAAGGATGACAGCGTTGGGGGTTTTCAGGCCCTAGCGCCTCTCATCCAAAACCACGATGCGGTCCGACAGTTCGTTGGGGTTGTCGCCGCGCGGCGGCACATGGGCCGCCAGGATTTCCCCGGACTTCTCGATGGCGGCGACATAGCCGCCGGCCAGGTCGCCGCGCTTGAGGGCCGCGACCAGCAGGGCGACGACCTCCTCCCAGACCTTGGGCGGGGAGGCGAGATAGATGGTCTCGTCGGCGATGACCTCGGCCCGGCGTTCCTCCAGGGCGGCGAAGATCAGGACGCCGGTGCGGTCCTTCGTCAGGTGCAGGCCGTGGCCGAGGAACTGGTCGAGGGCGGCGCGGCGGACGCGGTCGGTCTTCAAGGCTGATGGGGTGGCGAAGCGGCGGACCGCGGGGATCATCATGGCCAGCAGGACCAGCAGGAAGACGAACAGCTGCAGGGCGATGTAGGCGGCCAGGGCGGTCAGCACCGTATGGCTGACGGAGAGCTCGTGGCCGACGGTCCAGCCGCCGAACAGGGTGTCGAGGGCGCGCGGGCTGAAGCCGGCCAGCAGGGCCAGCGGCGGCAGGGCCAGCGCCAGCAGCGTCGCCCAGACGATGGGGACCTCGCGGTAGGCCGAGGCGCGGGGGGCGACGACGCAGTAGATCTCGCCGGCCGTGCGGGTCTCGGCGGCCGCCACGGCGGCGGCGATGCGGGTCTGGTCAGCGGAGGTCAGCGTCATATCACCACCGCCCCGTCGCGCCGCCGCCGCCGAACGAGCCGCCGCCGCCGGAGAAGCCGCCTCCCCCGCCGCCCGACCAGCCGCCGCCGCCGCCCCGGCTGCTCCAGCCGCCGCTGCTGGTGGCGGCGTTGAGCAGGATCCAGGGCAGGGCCGCGCCGAGGCCGGAGCGCCGGCGTCCGTGGCCGCCGAGCCGGCTGATGAGGGCGATGGCCACGAAGAGCAGGATGGGGATCAGGAAGATGGGGAAGCCGCCGCCGCTCTGGCGCGCCGGGGCCTCGGCCGCCTTGACCTGGGCCCGGGCCTCGCCGACCGGCAAGGTCAGCTGCTGGATCAGGCTGTCGGTACCGGCGACGATGCCGCCCTGCATGTCGCCGGCCTTGAACTTCGGCAGGATGGCGCTGTTGATGATGACGCTGGAGAGGGCGTCGGTCATGAAGGGTTCGAGGCCGTAGCCGACCTCGATGCGCACGGCGCGCTGGTTGGGGGCGACGATCAGCAGGGCGCCGTTGTCGGCCTTGGCGTCGCCCAGGCCCCAGGCGCGGCCGAGCCGGTAGCCGTAGTCCTCGATCTCCAGGCCGCCGAGGTCGGGCAGGGTGACGACGACCAGTTGGCGGCCGGTGCTGGCTTCAAGGCCCTCGAGCTTGCGGCTCAAGTCCGCCTCGACGGCCGGCGAGATCAGGTTCGCCTTGTCGACCACCCGGCCGGTCAGGGCCGGGAAGATCGGCGTCGCCGCCAGCACAGGCATGGCGAAGAAGGCCAGGGCCAGGCCGATCAGCCAGCCTTTGAGGACCCGTGTCATCGGCCGCTACGGAGCCTTCGGCGGCGGCGGGGTGTCAAAGTTGACGCTCGGCGCGGTCTGGGCGGCGGCGGCGGCCTGGAACGGCAGGGCCGGCTTCTGGCCGCTGTAGAAGGTGGCGGCCCAGATCGAGGTCGGGAAGGTGCGCAGGCTCGTGTTGTAGCTCTGGACCGCCTCATTGTAGTCGGTGCGGGCGACGCTGATGCGGTTCTCGGTGCCCTCCAGCTGGCTCTGCAGGGCCAGGAAGTTGGCGTTCGACTTGAGGTCCGGATACTGCTCCTGGATCATCATCAACCGGCCCAGCACGCCGGTCAGATTGTCCTGCGCGGCCTGGTATTGCGCGAACTTGGCCGGGTCTGTGATGGTCGAGGCGTCGACCTTGACCTGGGTGGCGCTGGCCCGGGCCTGGGTCACGGCGACCAGCACGTCTTTTTCCTGAGCGGCGTAGCCCTTCACCGTGGCGACCAGGTTGGGGATCAGGTCGGCGCGGCGCTGGTACTGGTTCTGCACATTGCCCCAGGCGGCCTTCACGGCCTCGTCCTTCGTGGGGATGGTGTTGATGCCGCAGCCGGCCAGGGCGGCGGCGAGCAGCAGGACGGGCAGGACGCGGAACATCGAGGTCATTCGGGTCATGTCGCTGGAGGCCTCCCGGGAAAACGGCTTTGGGCGCGCCACGCGCCCGCGTTTCTTGCAGCCTAGCACCAACGCGCACCGGTGACTTGCGCTGCATCAATGCGGGGCCTTGGACGGGAGGCGACGCAAACGGTATGAAGCCAGACATGGCCGACGGCGAAACCCTCAAGGCGAAAGCTCCCCCGACCCGCTTCGGGACCGGCTTCCTGCGCGACATCTGGTACTTCGCGGCGCTGAGCGGCGACGTGAAGCCCGGCGCGATGGCGCGGCACGAGCTGCTCGGCGAGCCGGTGCTGGTCGGGCGGGATCGCAAGGGCCAGCTGTTCGCCCTGCGCGACGTCTGCCCGCACCGGGCCGCGCCCCTGTCGGCCGGGCGGATCACCACCGAGGCCGACGGCCAGACCAGCGTCGAATGCCCCTATCACGGCTGGCGGTTCGGCCGCTCGGGGCAGTGCCAGGCGGTGCCGTCGCTGACCGCCGACCAGGCGATGGACGTCTCCCGCATCCGGGTGAAGCGCTATCCGGTGGCCGAGAGCCAGGGGATGGTGTGGGTCTGGATGGCCTCCGATCCCCGCTTCGACGGCGAGCCCGGCGAGCCGCCGCCGCAGTTTCCGGGCGTTGTCGGCGGCGGGCCGAAGATCATCGACCGGATGGTCTTCGACAGCCATATCGACCATGCCGTCGTCGGGCTGATGGACCCGGCCCATGGGCCTTACGTGCACCAGCAGTGGTGGTGGCGGTCGAAGGGCAGCCAGCACGACAAGGCCAAGAAGTTCGAGCCGCGCGAAGCCGGCTTCTCGATGATCCGCCATGAGCCGTCGAAGAACAGCCGGGCATACGCCATCCTCGGCGGCGAGCCGCTGACGGAGATCACCTTCCGGCTGCCGGGGCTGCGTTGGGAGCACATCACCATCGGGGCGCGGCAGGTGCTGTCGCTGACCTGCCTGACGCCGATCCATGACACGGCCACCCGGATCACCCAGATCCTGTGGTCGGACCACCCGGCCTTCTTCTTCCTCAAGCCCTTCGTGGCGGCCGGGGCGCGGGCCTTCCTGCGCCAGGACGCGGCGATGGTGAACCTGCAGAACGAGGGGCTGAAGTACGACCCGGCCCTGCTGTGGGTCGACGACGCCGACACCCAGGCCAAGTGGTACCAGCAGCTGAAGAAGGAATGGACGGCGGCGCGAACGGCGGAGCGGCCGTTCGAGAACCCGGTGAAGCCGGTGACGCTGAAGTGGCGCAGCTAGGCTGAGGTCGCGCCACGCGACAGGGCGATGGTTTCCCAGGCCCCGACAAGGATCAGCACGCCCGTCGCGAGCGCCCCCAAGGCCAGGGGCGGCAGCATCAGGCTGAAGGGGGCGATGGCGGCCAGCAGGGCGATGCCGGTCAGGCGGCTGGGCGAATGCCTGCCGAACACCGCCAGCTTGAAGAGGCCGACGCCGAGCAGGTAGAGGGCCGGGCCGCCGAGCACGGCCAGGGCGACCTTGGGCTCGGTGTGGCCGAGCGGATGGTGCAGCACCCACTCGTCGCCGACCGCCGTGACGATGATGCCGGCGATCGGGATGACATGGACATAGGTGTAGGCCAGCCGGGCGATGCGGCCGGGGTCCTTGGCGTTGGCGATGGTCTCGGTGGCCGCGCCGGCCGAGGCCGAGAAATAGATCCACCACATGGCGACGCTGCCGAGGAAGGAGACCAGCAGGCCGACGGCGGTCTGCCAGGTCCATGCGAGGCCGGCGGCGGTGGCGCCCATGACCAGGATGGATTCGCCGAGCGCGATGATGGTGAACAGGCTGAGCCGCTCGGCCAGATGATGGCCCTCGACCGTCCAGTCGCCGGTGCGCGAGCGGCCAAGGCCCGGGACGACGAAGCTGACGGCAGGGGCAATGCTGTCGACGCTCAAAGCGGCCAACCAGACCCACAGGCGGGCCTCTTCAGGGGCCAGGCCACCGGCCACCCACAGCAGCGCCGCGCCGCCGTGCCAGACGAGGATGCGCTGGAAGTTCTCGCGCAGCACCTTGTCGCCGCGCACCGCCCAGAGAACGAAGCCGGTGCGCAGGATCTGGAAGAAGGCGAAGGCGACGCCGAAGGTGGCCCCGTGGCGGCCGAAAGCCTCCGGCAGGGCCGCCGACATGACCATGCCGGCGCCCATCATGACGAACAGCAGACCGCGGACGATGGGCTTGTCGACATCCAACCAGTTGGTCGCCCAGGCGGTGTCGATCCAGCCCCACCAGACGGCGCCGAGCAGGATGGTCGTCTGCAGGAGGCCGGCCGGGGTGGGGTGGGCGAGCAGGGTGTGGCTGAGCTGGGTGATCGCGAAGACGAAGATCAGGTCGAAGAACAGCTCGACGTTGCCGACCGGGGCGTGGCGGCCGGTACGGGTGCGGAGGAGGGAATGATTGGCGTGGTTGTCCAGCATGGGGGGAGGCTAGCGCGGGGGGAGAGCCCGTCAAATAGGGTTGGCGCGGACGCGAATCCTCCCTCCCCTTTATGGGGAGGGACGACGGCGAAGCCGTCCGGGTGGGGAAGTCGGATGCAGCGCGCTCTGTCACGCGAGTACCCCACCCTGCGAGGCTTCGCCTCGCTGTCCCTCCCCATGAAGGGGAGGGAGGACTTGAGCTCAACTCGCCCGCTGGCTCCACAAGTCGGCGTCGGGTTCGGCGCCGATGAGGGAGAGGCCGGTGGCGATGGAGACGAGTTCGGCGCCGGACTCCAGTTTCGCCGCGCCGAAGCGGCGTTCGAAGATGGCGCGCACGGCGGGGACGAAGCTGGAGCCGCCGGTGAGGAAGACGCGATCGACGCCCTGCTCGGTGAGACCGGCGCGGGAGAGGGCCTCGTCGACGGCGCCCTCGATGGCCTTCAGTTCCGGGGCGATCCAGCTGTCGAAGTCGCTGCGTTTGACCGCCGACCGCATGCGGATGGAGCCTTCCTCGAACAGGAACTCCGCCTCCTCGCTGACCGACAGCGCCTCCTTCAGCCGCGAGACCGACTGGTAGAGGCGGTAGCCGTGGTTGTCGTCGAGCATCTCGACCAGCTTCTCGATCTTCTCCGGCTGCAGGGCGGTACGCACCAGGCCGCGGATGTCGCGCATGTCGCGGCTGGCTCTTAGGATCGCAAGTTGCTCCCAGCGGGCGAAGGCGGTGAAGTAGCGGTTGGGGATCGGCAGGATGTTGTCGAAGGCCCGGTAGCTGGACCCCTTGCCGAGGCGCGGCGAGACCAGATGGTCGATGATCCGGTAGTCGAAGGCGTCGCCGGCCACCCCGACGCCGCTGTTGGCCAGGCCCTGGGAGCGGACACGGCCGTCCTGGCGCTCGAAACGGACCAGGGAAAAGTCGGAGGTGCCGCCGCCGAAGTCGGCGACCAGGACGGTGGCGTCCTGTTTCAGTTGCCGGGCGAAGAAGAAGGCGGCGGCCACCGGTTCGTAGGCGTAGCGGATGTCAGTGAAGCCCATCCATCCAAGGGCGTCCTGGTAGCGGGTCAGGGCCAGCTGGGGGTCGGGGCGCAGGCCGGCGAAGTTGACCGGCCGCCCGACGATGACGCGCTTTGGCAGGTCGGCCAGTTCGGGGCCGGCGTGGTCTCGCACCTTGCTGAGGAAGGCCAGCAGCAGGTCCTGGAAGGCGAAGCGCTTGCGCAGGATCTCGGTGTCGGTGAACAGCGGACTGGCGGCGTAGGACTTGAACGACTGGATGAAGCGGGTCTCCAGCGGCTCCTCCAGATAGGTCTCTATGGCCCAGGGGCCGGCCTCGACCTGGCGGCCGGCGGGGTCGTCGTTCGGCGCATGGAAGCTGAGCGCCGAGCGGAAGGCGACGATGTCGGCGTCGTCCTTGGGGAAGTGGATCAGGCGGGCGTCGCCGTCGGGGGTGGTGATCGAGACGACGGTGTTGGTCGTCCCGAAGTCGATGCCCAGGACGGGCTCATAGGAAGGGGGCATGGTGTTTTCCAACGCAGATGCGCCCCCGTCCCGCGGACGGGGGTCATGTCATGTGATGAGTTTGGCGCGCGTCACGGGCGTTGGGCCGCGACGCTCGTCGCGGCTTCAGGCCTGGCGCAGGATGTCCATGATCATGAAGCCATAGCCCCTCACCCTTCCTGCGCGGGCTGCTCGTAGGCCGCCATCATCGCCATGTTGAGGATACGCGACACGGACGCGCTGAGCGGACAGATCTGCACCGACTTGGACAGGCCCAGCAGCACCGGGCCGATCACCGTCGCCCCGCCCAGGCTCTGGACCAGCTTGGTCGAGATCGAGGCCGAGTGGATGGCCGGCATGACCAGCACATTGGCCGGGCCGGTCAGGCGCATGAAGGGGTAGTTGGCGCGGCGTTCCGGCTCCAGGGCCAGTTCGGGCGGCATCTCACCCTCGTATTCGAAGTCGATGCCGTCCATCTCGTCGAGCATGGCCACCGCCTCGCGGACCTTCTCCGACCGCTCGCCCATCGGGTTGCCGAAGGAGGAGTAGCTCATGAAGGCGACGCGGGGCGTGTAGCCCAGCTTCTTGACCGAGCGGGCCGCCTCGCAGGCGATTTCGACCAGGTCGTCGGCGTCGGGCATCTCGGTGACGTTGGTGTCGGCGATGAACAGCGGCTGGTTCTTGGCCAGCAGGATGGACATGCCCATCACCCGGCCGCCGGGGGCGGGGTCGATGACCCGGGTGACCTCTTCCAGCACCTGGTCGAAGCTGCGGGTGACGCCGGTGACCATGCCGTCGGCGTCGCCATGCGCCAGCATCGAGGCGGCGAAGCTGTTGCGGTCCTGGTTGATCAGCCGCTGGACGTCGCGCTTCAGGTAGCCCTCGCGCTGCAGCCGGGCATAGAGGAAGTCGACGTAGTCGGGATTGCGGTCCGAGACGCGGGCGTTGACGATCTCGATGTCGACTTCGGCCGGGTCGAGGCCGGCCAGGTGCATGTTCTCGCGCACCAGCTCCTCGCGGCCGCAGAGGATGGCCTTGCCGAGGCCCTGCTGCTGGAAGGCGTAGGCGGCGCGGATGACGCTCGGCTCCTCGCCCTCGGCGAAGACGATGCGCTTGGGGGTCTGCGACTGCACCCCGCCGGAGACCTTCTGCAGGAAGCCGGCGGTGGGGTCGAGGCGGCGGGCCAGGCGGGCGCGGTAGGCGTCCATGTCGTCGATCGGCTTGCGGGCTACGCCGGTGTCCATCGCCGCCTGGGCGACGAAGGGCGGGATGTACCAGATCAGGCGCGGATCGAAGGGGGTCGGGATGATGTAGTCGGGGCCGAACTTCAGGTGGCGGCCGTGATAGGCGGCGGCGACCTCGTCGGGCACGTCCTCCCGGGCCAGCATGGCCAGCGCGTTGGCGCAGGCGATCTTCATCTCCATGTTCACCCGCCGGGCCCGCACGTCGAGCGCGCCGCGGAAGATGTAGGGGAAGCCCAGGACGTTGTTGACCTGGTTGACGTAGTCGCTGCGGCCGGTGCCGACGATGGCGTCGGAGCGGACCTCGGCCACCTCTTCAGGGGTGATCTCCGGGTCGGGGTTGGCCATGGCGAAGATCAGCGGATTGGGAGCCATGCTGGCCACCATCTCCTTGGTCAGGGCGCCCTTGGCCGACAGGCCAACGAAGACGTCGGCGCCGGCGATGGCCTCGACCAGCGTCCGGTGCGGCGTCTCCACCGCATGGGCGCTCTTCCACTGGTTCATGTCCTCGGTGCGGCCCCGGTAGAGGACGCCCTTGCGGTCGACGGCGATGACGTTGGCGGCGGTGACGCCCATGGCCTTCATCAGTTCCAGCGTGGCGATGCCGGCCGCGCCCGGGCCGTTGAGCACGACCTTGACGTCCTTCAGCTGGCGGCCGGTGATCTCGCAGGCGTTGATCAGGCCGGCGCAGGTGATGATGGCGGTGCCGTGCTGGTCGTCGTGGAAGACCGGGATGTCGAGCAGCTCCTGCAGCTCGGTCTCGATGCGGAAGCATTCAGGGGACTTGATGTCCTCCAGATTGATGCCGCCGAAGGTGACGCCGATGTTCTTGACCACGGTGATGATCTCGTCGGGGTCCTCGGTGGAGACCTCGATGTCGATGGCGTCGACATCGGCGAAGCGTTTGAAGAGGACGCCCTTGCCTTCCATGACCGGCTTCGAGGCCAGGGCCCCGAGGTTGCCGAGGCCGAGGATGGCGGTGCCGTTGGAGATCACCGCCACCAGGTTGCCCTTGGAGGTGTAGTCGTAGGCCAGTTCCGGATTGGCGGCGATGGCCAGCACCGGCACGGCGACGCCGGGCGAATAGGCGAGGCTGAGGTCCCGCTGGGTGGCCATCGGCTTGGTGGCGGCGATAGCGATCTTCCCCGGCGTCGGGAACTGGTGGAAGGCCAGCGCCTCCTCGTCGGTGAAGGTCTTCTTCTCGGACTCGTTCATGGGGGCCTTCAAGTCGCCGGGCGCGGCTACAGCGCCCTGTAGGTCGGAAAGGCGCGCAACCTAACGACCGAGGGCCCCGCGAACAACCGGCCACCGGTGTTCCTTCTCCCGCTTGCCGGGAGAAGGTGGCCCCCGAAGGGGGTCGGATGAGGGCAGAACCGACCCTTGACGGTTGGCGGCGGCGCTGTCCGCGCCAGAACGCGAGCATTCTGCCGGGGCCGGTTCTGCCCTCATCCGTCGGCTTCGCCGCCACCTTCTCCCGGCAAGCGGGAGAAGGGAAAACTCAGGCCTCCGCTTTCGCCTTCTCCGCCACCTTGACGATGGCTTCGATGATCTCGCCCCAGAACACCGGCGGCACGTCGTGGCCCATGCCGGGGATGATCTTGAGTTCGGCGCCGGGGATGTTGTCGGCGGTGTCGCGGCCGCCGGCGACGTTGACCAGGGTGTCGACCTCGCCGTGGATGACCATGGTGGGGACCTTGATGCCCTTCAGCTTGGGGCGGCGGTCGGGGGAGGCCAGGACGGCGGCGTACTGGCGCATGAAGCCGGTGGGGGCGTAGGAGCGCTTGAAGTCGGCTTCCATCCGCTGGCGCAGGACGGCTTCGTCGATGTGGCCGGGCGAGCCGACGATGTGGGCGGTCTTCAGGCCGTGGGCCAGGAAGCCTTCCAGGTTGTCGTGGGGGTTGGGCGCCGGGGTGCTGAGCGCCGCCATGGCCTCGGGCGTGCCGGAGGGCAGGTCACGGTTGCCGGTGGTCGACATGATCGAGGTCAGGGACAGGGTGTGGTCAGCGTGGTCGGCGGCCACCAGCTGGGCGATCATGCCGCCCAGGGAGGCGCCGACGATATGGGCCTTCTTGATGTCGAGCGCGTCCAGCACCCCGACGGCGTCCTCGGCCATTTCGCGCAGGGTGTAGGCCACCGGCGGCTGGGCGCCGCTGGCGAAGGCGGTGAGGATGGCGGCCATGTCGGGCAGGCCGGCCTCGTCCATCTTGCTGGACAGGCCGACGTCGCGGTTGTCGAAGCGGATGACGCGGAAGCCGCGCGCCGCCAGCTGGTCGCAGAAGCCTTCCGGCCAACGGGTCATCTGGGCGCCCAGGCCCATGATCAGCAGCAGCGGATCGCCCGACCCGCGCTCGTCGTACTCGATGGTGATGCCGTTGGCGGTAAGCTGGGGCATGGGGTTTCCTCTACTTTGATTATGGGCAGTGTCGGACGCGGGAGCGCTGACGGTCAATTCCTCCTCCGACACGAAGTGGCGGGGGAGGGGGACCGCCGCCGCGACTCAGCGGCGGTGGTGGAGGGGGCAGCGCCGGCGGGG